>JAGXAW010000064.1 GCA_018971415.1 Betaproteobacteria bacterium | reverse complement strand
TAGCATATCGGCGATTGGATCTGTCATGCTCATTGAATGCGCTCCTGGTCCTACCAACTGGCTTTGATCATGCCTGGAATTTCTCCACGCATTGCGATCTCACGGAGCTTGTTACGCCCCAAACCAAATTTTCTATACACACCACGCGGCCTTCCCGTTAAAGCACAACGGTTGCGTAGTCTCGTTGGGCTAGAGTTACGTGGCAAATTCTGCAAAGCAACTCGAGCTTGATAGCGGGCATCATCAGTTGCCTTACTATCGTTAATCACACTAAACAATTGGGCACGTTTTTCAGCAAACTTCTTAACTAAATCACGACGCTTTTGTTCTCTATTTATTAGTGAAAGTTTAGCCACTATAAACCTCAGACTTTCAAAGGGAATTTAAAGGCAAGCAAAAGCGCTTTGGCTTCTGCATCTGTTTTTGCTGTGGTGGTAATGGTAATATTCATCCCACGAACAGCGTCAATCTTGTCATACTCAATCTCTGGGAATATGGTCTGCTCTTTCACACCCATACTGTAGTTTCCACGGCCATCAAAGGATCTACCTGAAATACCACGGAAGTCACGAATACGAGGGATAGCGATAGAGATCAAACGATCCAAAAACTCATACATGCGTTCACGACGCAATGTCACCATGCAACCAATTGGGTAACCTTGACGAATTTTAAATCCAGCAATGGATTTACGTGATTTGGTGACCACCGGTTTTTGACCAGCAATTTTTTGCATATCACCAACCGCGTGTTCAATGACTTTTTTATCAGCCACCGCCTCACCCACACCCATATTAAGCGTGATTTTGGTGATCTTTGGCACTTCCATAATGGAGGTGTAACCAAACTCTTTCATCAAGCCTGGCACCACTGTTTCTTTATAAAAACTATTGAGACGACTCATATCTTATCCTTACGCGTCTACCACTTCACCATTGGACTTGAAGAAACGGACGCGACGTCCATCCTCAAGAACACGAATCCCGACTCGATCAGCTTTCTGAGTAGCAGGATTAAACAGTGCTACGTTAGAAATATTGATAGGCATCTCTTTCTCAATAATGCCACCTTGATCGCCTTTAACAGGATTAGGTTTTTGGTGTTTTTTAACACGGTTAATACCCTCTACCACAAGGCTAAACTCAGCTACGCTACGCACTACTCCACGCTTGCCTTTGTCTTTTCCTGTAATAGCTATGACTTCGTCACCTTTGCGGATTTTACGCATGAGACACTCCTATAACACTTCAGGCGCCAAGGAAACGATTTTCATAAATCGTTCTGTACGCAACTCACGGGTGACCGGCCCAAAAATACGTGTACCGATGGGCTCGAGCTTTGTGTTAAGTAACACTGCTGCATTACCGTCAAACTTAATTAAGGAGCCGTCTGGACGACGAACACCCTTAGCGGTTCTAACGACAACAGCGTTATACACTTCACCTTTTTTAACACGACCACGAGGTGCAGCAGATTTAATGCTGACCTTGATCACATCACCAATATTGGCGTAACGGCGTTTTGAACCGCCCAACACTTTGATGCACATAACAGACTTTGCGCCGGTGTTGTCAGCGACGTCTAGCATCGATTGCATTTGAATCATGGCTTATGCCTCACTCCAACTTGTTCCGCCGACATATTGTCTTAGTGCCGACGGGGTTATTTTGACCCCACGGCGCGACGGCTAGTTTTGGATCCCGTTAGGGACTGAAAAAACGTTGCTTCCGAAGAATCGACAATTCTAACCTAAGAACTTACTTTATGCAAGCCCCTTTTCCTTAAACCGTTTCTGCACGAGAAACCAATTGGGAAACTTTCCATGTTTTGGTTTTTGACAGCGGACGGCACTCTTCAATCACCACCACGTCGCCAGTGTGATAATCATTGGCTTCTGAATGCGCGTGATATTTTTTAGAACGACGAATCACTTTCCCAATGACTGGGTGAGTAACAGTTCTTTCAACTAAAACCGTTACCGTCTTATCCATCTTGTCACTAACTACCGTGCCCGTTAGGGTACGCACGTTAGCGGTTTTTTCGCTTTTTGTCTCTGTCATGATTGGATAGCCTTCTCACGAATCAATGTTTTCACTCTGGCGATATCTCTTCTTAACTTTAAGAGATCGCTAGTCTTATTGCTCTGTTGGGTAGCGATTTGAATTTTCAAACCAAAACGAGCTTTCATCAAAGAAACCAACTCTTGATTTAACTCTTCCACAGATTTGCTACGCAGTTCTTTAGCTTTCATAGGCTTTACCCTAGCTGTCTGGTTACAAAGGTGGTAGCAATTGGCAATTTCGCAGCAGCCAAAGTAAATGCTTCGCGCGCCAATTTCTCATCCACACCGTCCATCTCGTAAAGGACTTTACCTGGAACGATTTCAGCTACGAAATACTCCGGGCTTCCTTTACCGTTACCCATACGTACTTCAGCAGGTTTACGGGAAATGGGTTTATCTGGAAAAATACGGATCCAAATACGTCCACCACGTTTAATATGACGGGTCATAGCACGTCGAGCTGCTTCGATTTGACGCGCTGTTAAACGACCACGCTCAGTGGCTTTTAAACCAAAATCACCAAAGGAAACTTTGGCACCACGGGTAGCAACACCAGTATTTCTACCTTTTTGCTGTTTACGATATTTTGTTCTAGCTGGCTGCAGCATTTCGCGCTCCTGACTTACGTGGTTTCTTCTCGGGCTCAACCTGAGGTGCAGGAGCTGCTGCCACTGCCGGTTGTTCACCACGACCCATAATTTCACCTTTAAACACGAGTACTTTTACACCAATAATGCCGTAGGTTGTTTTGGCTTCAGAAAAACCATAATCAATATCAGCACGTAGGGTGTGCAAAGGTACACGGCCTTCGCGGTACCATTCAGTACGGGCAATCTCAATACCATTTAAACGGCCACTACTGGTAATTTTGATACCTTGGGCGCCCAATCTCATGGCGTTTTGCATAGCACGTTTCATGGCACGGCGGAACATAACACGCTTTTCTAACTGGCTGGTAATGCCGTCTGCAATAATTTGTGCATCCAATTCAGGCTTACGAATTTCTTCGATATTAACGTGAACGGGTACACCCATTAATTTTTGCAAACTGCTACGCAACCCTTCAATGTCTTCACCTTTTTTACCAATCACCACACCAGGGCGAGCACTGTAAATGGTGATTTTGGCATTCTTGGCGGGGCGCTCAATCAAAATTCTTCCTACAGAGGCGTGAGCCAATTTTTTCTTTAAAAAGTCACGCACCTTGATGTCATCTTGCAACATCTTTGGGAAAGCTTTTGAATTAGCAAACCATTTTGAAGACCAGTTTTTTAATACACTTAAACGGAATCCCGTTGGATGAATTTTCTGTCCCATATCTATTCCTTGTCAGCCACGGTGATGTAGATGTGGCAGGTTGGTTTCACGATACGATTACCACGACCCTTAGCGCGGGCAGTAAAACGTTTCATTACCGGACCTTTCTCTACATAGATAGTGGATACTTTTAATTCATCCACATCCAATCCAAGATTATGTTCAGCATTGGCGATTGCTGATTCCAATACTTTTTTAATAATCTTGGCGCCTTTTTTTGGACTGAAAGTCAACAGGTTTAACGCTTGATCAACTTTCATTCCACGTACCTGATCAGCCACTAAACGACCTTTTTGTGCTGACAGTCTTACGCCTTTTAACATTGCTTGAGCATTCATGAATTACGGCCTCCTACTTCTTACCAGGCGCCGCTTTCTTGTCAGCCGCATGGCCTTTAAAAGTGCGCGTCATTGAAA
>JAGXAW010000028.1 GCA_018971415.1 Betaproteobacteria bacterium | reverse complement strand
ACATTTCATTGGACATACAAGCGGTTGATGCGTCGGTTTTGGAACCAGCATTGGCAGTAGGAGCAGGTGTTGGGGTAGAGCTACAAGCTGCTAATGCACCAGTCATTGCTAGAGCTAACATTAGTTTTTTCATAATTTTCCTCAGGTTGTTTGTTTAAAAGTGAATCAAGCTTACAAAAAAAAGCATTATAAATCAAAATTTTCAATAAGTGTAACGCATATTGAGGATTTTGGTTTACTCAAATGGTCCCCATACGGGTTCGTACACATCTCCTTTGGTAGTGGCCAGTGATTGACGGCTACGTCCATCACTACTAACTATCGCCAATTCTCCCCTTTCATGGATCCTCGTGGCATAGAGAATATACTGGCCATTAGGGGCAAAGGTGGGGGATTCATCAAGATCCGTATCCGTCATAATTTGACTGGTATTGGTCTCTAAATCCATCTGCATCACATGAAAGGATCCTTGGTCGCGCTCAATATAAACCATTTTACGACCATCTGGACTCAGTCTGGGAGAGACACAATAGGTACTGCCAAAGGTTAAGCGTGCAGCATCACCCCCATTGACTGGAATACGGTAAATCTGGGCATTACCCCCTCTGTCAGAGGTAAAGTATATGGATTGCCCATCAGGTGAAAAGGTCGGTTCTGTATCAATACTCTCACTGTAAGTTAACCGTCTTGGATAGCCTCGTCCATCAGCGGGGAGAACATACATTTGAGCAATACCTTCTTTGGATAACACCACAGCCAAAGATTTACCATCAGGAGACCAAGCTGGCGCACTGTTGTTACCGCGATACTTAGCAACAATAATGCGCTGACCAGTGGCTAAGGTCTGCACCACCACCATGGGCCGACCTAACTCAAAAGTCACATAGGCGATTTTTTTGCCATCAGGAGACCAGCGCGGTGAAATAATTGGGGCTTTGGCACTAAGTATGGTTACTTCATTAAAACCATCACTGTCTGCAATTTTAAGGGTTCTAAGCTGACCTTGCTGTTCCACATAAGCAATTTTGGTACTAAAAACGCCACGAATACCCGTCACATCTTCATAAATGGCATCGGCAATATGATGAGCCAGCGCCCTATATTGGTTGGGTGTTCCTGTAAAGGACAAGGCTTTACGTGAGACTTGGCCATTCACATCCCACAATCTAAAAGATACTTGAAATTGACCGTTACCACTTGCTGTAATACTCCCGTCCACTAAATACTGAGCATTGCGGGATTTCCAGTCAGCCCAGGCAATATTGGGCGAATCAGGCGCAATGGGTTTTACTTCAGTGGCGTCAATCACCGAAAAGACTCCGGAGCGCTTTAGATCCGCACGAACCACGTCGGTCACACTCTTACCAATACTGGGTTCATCCACAAAATTGAGAACCGCAATGGGGTATTGCTGCGCCCCCTCAGTGGTAATATCAAGAGCTAACTCAGCATGAGCCTTGAATACAACTAAGGCTAGACCAAGCAATATAAGGCGTTTTATATTATTTTTCATAGGTAAGATTAAGTTTCAATTCTCTAAATTTGCGACGTAAGTTTATATCATCTGGCAGCGGTAAGGGTTGTGAGCGTTCAATTCCATCCAATATGGCCTGATCGTAAGCTACGTTCCCACTACTTTGTGAAATCATTTTATTTAACACTGTTCCATCAGGTAACACAGTAATTTTCACGACTGCGGTACTGCCCTTAGGAACAGATAAGGGCGCTTTGGTATGATGCTTGATTTTAGCAATAATCGCTATTTTAAATGCATCTAACTGCACCTCTTGCTGGGCCGCCTGCTGGGCCGCCACAGCTGCCGCTTTCTTCTCTTCTAAAGCTTTTACTTTGGCCGCAGCAGCTTTCGCCTTTTGATGACGAACATCCTCAAGGAGTTCCTTTCTGGCTTCCTCTTGCTCCTGCTTGAGCATTTCTTTTAATTGTTTTTCACGAGCCAACTTTTTGGCTTTTGCTTCCTCAGCCTGTTTCTTTTTCTTCAAAGCAATTTCAGCATTTTCCTGCTTAACATCTACCTTGGGCGGAGTAGGCGCTACTTTTTGAGGTGACACCTGAGGTAAGGGTTTAGGCTGAGGTGGCAAGGGCTTTGGCGGCTCAGGCTTAGGAGGCGTAGGTTTAGGATGAGGCTCTGGGGGCTCGGGACGAGGCTCAAGGGTTGGATGAAGACTACCTGGCGCTTCCGGTTTAGGAATATCCGTCCAGAGCTCCGCCTGGAAAGTACTGCTCACTGAACGATGCCACGAAACCCCAAAGATCAAGAAAACAATAAAAAAACCATGTACCACTAAAGCCAAAATAAGGGCTTTACGTTTCTCTTGATTGATAGGTGAACGTGACACAGAACGTGGCATTACATGGCCTTGGGTGTTGCCAGCAATCCAATATGCTGTACTTGTGCTTGCTTTAAAATGTCCATAATTTTAAGCACTTCCTGATAACGACTATTTTTATCAGCCGCAATTACTACAGGACGATTAGCTTGAGCGCGTTGTAAATCAACAATTTTTGCTGCTAAATCACCGCGAGCAATGGTCACCTCACCAGCACCGTCGTAAATAATACTGACATCACCATTTAAATGAAGATTAACTTGTATGGGAGAGGCTGGCGTTGCCATACTCTGACCAACGCTGGGTAAATCTATCTGACCCGGACTGATCATTGGTGCGGTTACCATAAAAATAATTAACAATACCAACATCACATCAATGTAGGGAACTACATTGATTTGGTTCATCAAGCGACGAGGTTTACGCAACATGGATTATTTTCCTTGTTGAATTTGACGTTGCAAAATATTAGAAAATTCTTCCATGAAACTCTCAAACCGAATCGCCAAGCGATCCACCTCATGAGCGTAACGGTTATACGCAATGACTGCTGGAATCGCTGCGAAAAGACCCATGGCCGTGGTCACCAAGGCCTCTGAGATGCCCGGAGCGACATTGGCCAGCGTTGCCTGCCCAACATTAGAGAGACCACGAAACGCATTCATGATGCCCCATACGGTACCGAATAAACCCACATAGGGGCTGACAGAGCCCACTGAGGCCAAGAAAGCAAGGCCATATTCTAGCGCGTCCATTTCTCTTTGAAAGGTCGCTTTCATGGCTCGTCCTACACTGCTTGTGACCATGGCAGGATCAGCATAACCTGCTTTCACATGACGCATGAATTCACGAAACCCAGCTTCAAAAATCTTATCCAGTGAGCCACTATAGCGATCAGCTGAAACACGTTGATAGAGTGCGTTTAAGTCTTTTGCTGCCCAGAACTCGTCTTCAAACAAAGTGGTCTCTTGCTTGGCACGTTTTAACATAAACATTTTCCTGAAAATCGACGTCCAAGAAAACAGTGAAGCTATCAGTAATAGCGCCATGACCACTTGCACAAGAATACTGGCATTGGTAACCAGCGACATTAAAGATATATCCGTTGTCACACTCACAGTATCACTCCTAAAGCTTGTTTCATTGAATTGGGCACATTAATAGATTTAAAGGTTTCTGTCGAGACACTAACGACGCGCACTTGCGCTCTGGATAACTCTTGTTCGCCACGCCATACCCGCTGATCAAAGGTTAATAAACCTCGATCAAGGGACAACAGCTCTGCACTCACCGTTAATAAGTCCGCCAGTATGGCAGGCGCTAAATATTTTATCTCAATAGAGCGCACCACAAACAATAGCTGGTATTGTTCCTTCAAATTGTGCGGATCAAAACCTCGCTCACGTAACCATTCAGAGCGAGCGCGTTCCATGAAACGCAAATAGTTGGCATGGTAGACAACTCCCCCCGCATCGGTGTCTTCATAGTAGACACGACAAGTTAATGTGGTTAATAAGTTCGATTCTTCTTTTTTCATGTGGTTTTATCCCAAGCTACTCCTAAATGCTGGTAGGCAAGTTCTGTCGCAACACGACCGCGAGGGGTGCGTTGTAAAAAACCTTTTTGAATGAGAAAAGGCTCTAAGACGTCCTCAATGGTATCGCGCGCTTCACCCAAGGCCGCAGCCAAATTGTCCACGCCGACGGGGCCCCCAGCAAACTTCTCCACAATTAAAGTCAATAATTTGGCGTCCATCACATCCAACCCTTGCGTATCGACTTCAAGTAGGCTCAAGGCTTGCTGCGCCACTGAGAGATTCACCTCGCCCCCCGCCTTGACTTCCGCAAAATCTCGCACACGCTTTAGTAAACGATTGGCAATACGTGGCGTGCCACGGGATCGACCAGCGAGCTCTGTAATGCTCTCGTCGTCAATATTCATTTGCATCAATTGCGATGAGCGCGAAACAATTTTGGCTAAATCATGAGTCTCATAAAACTCAAGACGCGCCACAATACCAAAGCGGTCACGTAAAGGGTTAGTTAACATGCCAGCCCGTGTGGTCGCCCCCACTAAGGTAAAGGGCGGTAAATCAATTTTTACCGAACGGGCAGCTGGCCCCTCACCAATCATAATATCTATTTGATAATCTTCCATCGCCGGATAGAGTATCTCCTCCACCACCGGACTCAAGCGATGAATCTCATCAATAAATAGCACATCACCTGATTCAAGGTTCGTTAACATGGCCGCAAGATCCCCTGCCCTCTCTAACACAGGCCCTGAGGTTTGACGTAATTGAACGCCCATTTCGTGGGCAATAATATGCGCTAAAGTTGTTTTGCCTAAACCAGGTGGCCCAAAGAGCAGGGTGTGATCCAGTGCTTCGCTTCGTTGTTTGGCCGCTTCGATAAAAATAGCCAATTGTTCTCTAACTTTATGTTGACCAATATAATCATTAAGCTGTTTTGGTCGAAGAGCACGATCCAGCACCTCTTCATCACGTGAATGGCTGTTGGCATCAAGCAGTCGTTCAGAGTCGATCACTTAGCGCCTCCGTTTTTCATTAGGAGCTTTAAGGCCGCCCGGATTCCTTCTTCTACAGAGAGGATTTCTGCCAGCGGTTCAGTGGCTTTTTTGGCTTCTCGTTCTTGATACCCCAGCGCCAGCAACGCTTCGATCACTTCATCTTTGATGGAGGGCGTTACAGGAAGTAATTCTCCCGTTAAGCCAGTAAACTTACCCATACTTTGTTTAAGTTCTAACATCAAACGCTCTGCTGTTTTTTTTCCTACACCAGGAATTTGTGTTAATCGGTCGGCATCTTGCGCCACAATAGCGCGCTGCAATTCATCCACCGACAAACCAGAGAGCACACTCAAGGCAAGCTTAGGTCCCACCCCGGTAATTTTTAAAAGCTGACGAAACCATTGACGCTCAATATCGGTAAAAAAACCATAGAGCAATTGCGCATCTTCTCTAACCACATGATGAATATGTAAAGTTACCGGTTGGTCTATGGCTGGCAGCTGATAAAGAGTACTCATCGGCACTTCCACTTCATAGCCCACACCCATCACATCGATCAACAACCGAGGAGGCTTACTCTCTACTAAGGTACCTTGAAGACGCCCTATCATTGTCTCACCAGTCGTCCATGTCGTAGTTTTAATCCCTTTAAGCTGGTGGGTAAGAGAGGATTCCCTTGTTCATTAGCGTGACGTATGGCACAAGCCAAGGCATCAGCTGGGTCCGTGGCAGGTCGTTTAGGTAGTTGTAAAAGTCGCATCACCATTTCTTGAATTTGGGCTTTTTGGGCGTGGCCATAGCCTACCACCCCTTGTTTAATTTGTAACGCTGTATATTCTGCAACTGATAATTGTTTATGTACTGCAGCGGCGATGGCCACTCCCCTTGCTTGCCCTAATAATAACGTTGATTTGGGATTAATGTTGACAAAAACACTTTCGATAGCGACTTGTTCTGGCTGGTAAGTGTCAATGACCTCACACACTCCTTCAAAGATAATCTTTAACCGTGCCGGGAGTGCATCAGTGGAGGTTTTAATTGTGCCACTCGCCACATAGGTCATGGTTGATCGCTGTTGATCAATGACCCCGTAACCGGTCACCCTTAAACCAGGATCTAATCCTAGGATACGAATAGATGTCTCCTAAGCATTAATCGACCATCATGGCAGTGGTATAGACCGCTTGAACATCGTCAAGGTTTTCTAAGGCATCTAGCAGTTTTTGCATTTTTACTGCATCATCTCCAGTCAACTCAGTATCGGTAGAGGGCTTCATGGTCACCTCAGCAAATTCCGCTACCAAACCAGCCTTTTCTAGAGCCTCTTTAATTTGAGTAAACTCATAAGGTGGCGTGACCACCTCAAAGCTACCATCATCATGACTGAGCACATCTTGGGCACCCGTTTCAAGCGCTACTTCCATTAAGCGGTTTTCATCACTTCCAGGAGCGAACATAAGCTGTCCGCAATGGGTAAACAAAAAGGCCACGGAGCCATCTGTCCCCAAATTACCCCCATGCTTTGTGAAAGCATGGCGCACATCAGCCACTGTCCTCACCCGATTATCGGTTAGACAATCAACCATTACTGCTGCACCATTAATGCCATAACCCTCGTAGCGTACTTCTTCATAATTAACCCCTTCAAGATCGCCCGAGCCACGTTTGATCGCGCGCTCAATGGTGTCTTTTGGCATATTTTGATCGTACGCTTTTTCCACGGCCAGTCGCAAGCGTGGGTTGGTTGAAATATCACCACCACCAAGGCGAGCTGCCACCGTAATTTCTTTAATTAAACGGGTAAAGACCTTACCTCTTTTTGCATCGGCCGCTGCTTTTTTATGCTTAATATTGGCCCATTTTGAATGTCCTGCCACAATTACCACCGTCAAAAAAATCAAAAACGTATTTTAACATGGAAGGGCAAAGCCATACCTCGTTAAAAACTCTTTAGCCCGTTGATGTGTTACCATGCCACAATCATCTTCTTAATGCACAGTAATCAATTATGAGTGGCGAGAGACGAAATCAAATCCTACAAGCCCTTGCAAGTATTTTAGAGGAACCGCTTCTTTCTAAAACCACAACGGCTTATCTTGCAGGCAAACTCAATCTCTCTGAGGCCGCACTCTACCGGCACTTTGCCAGTAAGGCACAAATGTTTGAGGGCCTGATTGAGTTTATTGAAGAAACTCTGTTTACTCGCATGAATCGAATCATTGAAGAGCAGCCTCAAGCCATTTATCAAATTGAATCCATCATGACCTTGCTCTTGGTCTTTGCTGACAAAAACCCAGGGATGACAAGAGTATTGATTGGTGATGCGCTGGTTCATGAAAATGATCGTTTACAGACAAGGGTCAATCAAGTTCATGATCGAATTGAAGCAACACTTCGCCAAGCGTTGAGGTTGATGCAAACAGAACACTCTGGAACACCAACCAACCCTCCAGCGGTTAGCGCTAACACCTTAACTTGCCTCGTGATTGGCCGTTGGCATCAATTTGCTAAAACCGGCTTTAAGCGACGCCCCCTAGAGGGCTGGGAAGAGCAGTGGCGACAAATAAAAAGCGTGCTCTAAACAACTTTTCGTTATTGCTAAAACTTCAGATTTTCTATAAAAACAAACCCCCATACAAAAAAACAATTTCGTATGGGGGTGATTGGTATTTCAAAAAACCGGCGGGTTACTGTTAATCAGTTATTTAGCGACTTGGCGCTCACGCATTTCTTCAAGTTGTTTACAATCAATACATAAACTTGCAGTAGGCCGCGCTTGCAATCGGTTTAACCCGATCTCAACGCCACAGGTAGCACAATAACCATAATCACCGGCTTCAATTTTGGCCATGGTTTCATCGATTTTTTTGATTAACTTACGCTCACGGTCACGGTTACGTAACTCTAAGGCCATATCCGATTCTTGACTGGCACGGTCATTGGGATCAGCAAACACTGTGGCTTCGTCCTGCATGGTATGAACCGTCCGGTCAATATCTTGACTCAATTCAGCTTTCCAGTCCTCAAGCAAACCTCGGAAATGCTCGAGCTGTTTTTTGTTCATGTAGCTTTCACCCTTTTTTGGTACATAGGGTTTAAATTGTTTTAGTGTCTCAGCCATAACCTTGAACTCATTATTCGTTAATCAAGCTTAATCTAACCATTAAAAATTAGTCTAACACAGCTTTAACGACAGCTGTGTTACACCCCTTCTTCTGGAGCCGCTTCAGGGGCTACAGGAGGCTCAACCAAAGCCTTCATGCTCAAACGTAAACGTCCTTTCTCATCAGCTTCCAGTACTTTGACTTTAACTTGCTGACCTTCTTTCAAATAGTCACCCACAGCATTGACACGTTCATGGGCAATTTGTGAAATATGCAGCAATCCATCACGACCAGGTAATACACTGACGATGGCACCAAAATCCAACAATTTGAGTACTGTGCCATCATAAACATGGCCCACTTCCACTTCAGCAGTTAAATCTTGAATACGTTTTTTAGCGAGCTCACCGGCTTCCCCACTAACACAGGCAATACTTACCGTACCATCATCCTGAATTTCAATGGTGGTTCCTGTTTCTTCTGTTAACGCACGAATGACTGCACCACCCTTACCAATCACGTCGCGGATTTTTTCAGGGTTAATCTTCATGGTGATAATGCGTGGAGCAAAGCTAGATAACTCTTCACGTACGTGAGGAACAGCTTGCTTCATAATACCAAGAATGTGAATACGTGCTTCTTTGGCTTGTGCCAAAGCCACTTGCATGATCTCTTTGGTAATCCCGGTGATTTTGATGTCCATTTGTAGCGCAGTGACACCACTGTCGGTACCGGCCACTTTGAAATCCATGTCACCCAAGTGATCTTCATCACCTAAAATGTCGGTCAATACAGCAAAGCGATTACCCTCTTTGATCAATCCCATGGCTACCCCTGCTGTGTGAGCCTTAACGGGAACACCTGCATCCATGAGTGCCAGTGATCCGCCACAGACTGAGGCCATAGAACTTGAGCCATTGGATTCAGTAATTTCGGACACCACACGCATGGTATAAGAGAAATCCTCGGGTTTAGGTAAGGTTGCCACCAAGGCACGTTTGGCTAAACGGCCATGACCAATTTCACGACGTTTTGGGCTACCCACGCGACCTGTCTCTCCCGTTGAAAATGGTGGGAAATTATAGTGCAACATGAAGCGCTCTTTGTATTCACCCTGTACGGCGTCAATAATCTGTTCATCTTTGGTGGTACCCAGTGTCGCAACCACCAAAGCTTGAGTTTCGCCACGAGTAAACAAGGCTGAGCCGTGAGTGCGCGGTAAGACACCAACACGAATGGTAATCGGGCGAACTGTTCTGGTATCTCGTCCATCAATCCGTGGCTCACCATCTAAAATCTGACCGCGAACAATGCGTGCCTCTAAGTCACCAAAAAGTGTTTTGATATGATTTTCGCTGTCCGCGTCACCACCCTCAGGCAAGAGAGCATTTAATGCTTTGGTTCGTAACTCACCAATTTTGCTGTTACGTTCCTGTTTAGCATGAATGCGGTAGGCGTTTTTTAAATCCTCTTTAACTAAAGCCTCTAACTGATTAATCAAGGCCTCATCTTTTTGTGGAGCTTGCCAATCCCAATCATCTTGACCTGCCTCTTGTGCAAGCTCATTGATCGCTTGAATGGCAATTTGCATCTGCTCATGACCAAACACCACGGCGCCTAACATGACATCCTCAGGAAGCTCCATGGCCTCTGATTCCACCATGAGAACTGCCTCTTTGGTGCCTGCTACCACTAAATCCATCTGGGATTCTGGGAGTTCACTGGCAAGCGGATTAAGAATGTACTGACCCTCTTTGTAACCTACACGCGCAGCACCAATCGGGCCGTTAAAGGGAATACCTGCAAGGGCCACAGCAGCTGAGGCACCAATCATGGCAGGAATGTCTGGATCAATTTCGTTGTTGCTCGAGACGACTGTAGCGATGATTTGAACTTCGTTATAAAAGCCTTCTGGAAACAATGGGCGTAATGGACGATCAATCAACCGTGAGGTCAGTGTCTCTTTTTCAGTGGGTCGACCTTCACGTTTAAAGAAGCCACCTGGGATTCTGCCACCTGCATAAAAACGCTCTTGATAGTCTACGGTTAACGGGAAAAAGTCTTGTCCAGGTTTTGCTGATTTGTGGGCAACACAGGTAACCAGTACCACAGTGTCATCCATACTAATCAATACTGCACCATCAGCCTGACGAGCAATCTCACCCGTCTCAAGCGTCACTTGATGACGACCCCATTGAAATGTTTTTGTGACTTTATTCACAGGAAATCCTCCTGAATGTGAAATTAAAATTAAAACGCGGTGTACCTGAGTGAGGCAACACCGCGTTTATGTATAGTCAGGGGTTAAGCCCCAATTACTTGCGAATACCTAAACGGCCGATCAATTGACGGTAACCGTCAATGTTCTTGCGTTTCAAATAATCGAGCAAACTACGACGTTGACTCACGAGTTTGAGCAAACCACGGCGTGAGTGGTGATCTTTCACGTGAGATTTGAAGTGATCAGTCAACTGATTGATACGGTTGGTTAACAAGGCGATCTGAACTTCTGGTGACCCAGTATCATTAGGGGCACGACGGTAATCTGCCATGATTTGTGCTTTTTCTGCGGCACTGCTTGCCATGGATATCTCCAAACTATATTAACTGATAAGAAAGCTTTGTATTATACGTCTAAATTGCGCTTTTATGCAAACGAATGATTATTTTAACTTATTGGTAGCCCACACTCCCATCCCGCCTTGGATCGGCAGCCCCCCAGTAATAATGATAGGTTTCATCAAGACCCACCGCCTGGACCGAACCCTGTGCTAGAGGATTGAGTGTAAAGTGATGGCCCAAAGCTTCCAGATTACTCCTAAGTGGCTTTGGGAAGGATGATTCGATTAAGGTAAAACCTGTTGCGTTCATTACAGCGTAGCGCGGCGTATTAATCACTTGTTGAGGGGCGTCATGTAAGTCTAAAAGCCCCTGCGTCACCTCCACCAGCGTGCTAATGATCGTGGGTCCTCCAGGGGACCCGTAGGCTAAAATCCATTGGTCATTTTTAAATACCAAAATAGGAGACATACTGCTTCTTGGGCGAAGACCTGGCTTAACTTGATTGGGGGAGGCTTGTCCATTGGCTAAGGTTGGATTTGCATCAAAGTCTGTTAATTCATTGTTTAGGAGGAATCCATACTGTGGAACCCATAGGCCACTGCCCCATAACTCTTCAATGGTGCTGGTGCAACTCACCACATTCCCCTCTTTATCGACAATTGAAAAATGGGTAGTATTGGTGCCACTGGGCGATGGAGGAAGGACTCTATCGCTTGGCAATTTCCCCAAAACAATAGAGTGAGAACGTTGTTTAAGGAACGCTGTGTTCAACACGGCTTGAGGATCAATCTGCATTTGCTCTGGGTCACCAAAAAAATCCCCGCGGTCCTTAAAAGCCAAAGATAAGGCTTGCAGCGACAGATGATCTCTAAAAACAGGATCACGCCAGTTTTCTTGTCCGGCATAAGGAGCCAACAAGCCAAGCGTTTCAAATAAGGTACTGGCTCCAGAGGAAGGAGGCGGCATACCCACCAAATGATAACCCTGATAATCAAAGTTTAAAGCTTTTCGAATAAAGACATGATAGTTTGCCAAATCAGCCAAACTCATCCTTCCCCAACCAGCAGGACCCATTCTAGATTGACGCTGTGTTGCGACAATGGCTTGAGCGATTTCACCATGATAAAAAAGACTGACACCCTCTTTGGCTATTAAGGTCAACGTGTGCGCAAGTTCAGGTTGCACTAAGCGCTCGCCCAGCTTAAGTGGGCGACCATCGGCATTAAAAAAAGGACTATGTGGCGCTCTCATCAGTTGACCGCGTGGGTCAGCAAGGGCCTTGGCGAGATAGGGTGTTACCACAAAACCGTCCTCAGCCAAATGAATGGCAGGCTGCATCACCTGCCCCAAGGACATCCTACCCCATTGTGTGATTAGCGCATTAAAGCCCGCTAAGGTACCTGGCACACCAACGGCAATCCCGCTTGAAGAGTTCTCGGCAAAGCTATGGCCAATAAACTGATCGGCACTCGCCATCTGCGGGGCGCTTTCTCTGGCATCAATAGCATAGACTTGATGGGTTTTTGCCATATACACCAAAATGAAAGCCCCACCCCCAATTCCCGAAGACTGAGGCTCAACCACGTTTAAGGCAAATTGAACAGCTGCCGCAGCATCAACGGCATTTCCACCAGCGCGCAAAATAGATAGGCCCGCTTCTGTAGCCAACGGATGGGAGCTTGATACCACTCCCACAACGGGCACTTTTTCGGCGGCAAAAACTGGACTAGCTTGGATTGGTAATAAATGAAAAAGTAATGAAATACTTATAAAAAACAATTGGTTAAAAATATTTATACGGCGTGTCATCATGGTTTCGTTATAAATATTTACAATTTTGTTACCTAAAAAAGAAGTTTTTTAAAATCATCTCTGCTATTGTGATTCTGCAGACAGTGAAATCAGAGCTATACCTTAAGGACAATTTGGTGACAAGTTGTCCTTTTTTTATGTGTCTAACTTGTCAATTGCTCTCTGTTTCTGGCGCTGACCCAGAAAACATTTGATCGACACTGCATACCCCGACAAAGCGTAGAGAAGAAAAATGCCCCATAACACACGCGCTTGATCAATACTGACGATAACAAAACCCAGCAGAATCAGTAAGACTGCCCAAAAGGGAACACTGCGTCTGAGATTAAGATCCTTAAAGCTGTAAAAGCGCACATTGGATACCATTGAAATACCGGCAAAAAGGGTTAAACCCCAAACAAACCAGGTGACTTTCCCACCAGGCACTTGATAACTGGCATCCATTACCCATACCATGCCAGCCAATAAAGCTGCTGCCGCAGGGCTCGGTAACCCCGTAAACCAGCGCTTATCTGCTACACCTAATTGCGTATTAAACCGCGCCAAGCGAAGCGCTGCCCCAGCACAGTAAATAAACGCTGCAATCCAACCCAGTTTACCTAAACCACGTAAGGACCACTCATAGATAACCAAAGAGGGCGCTGCGCCAAAGGAGACCATATCAGAGAGCGAATCGTACTCAGCACCAAAGGCGCTTTGGGTATGGGTTAATCTTGCTACTCGGCCATCTAGCCCATCAAACACCATGGCTATAAAAATGGCCTGTGCTGCCATTTCAAAATGCCCATTCATTCCCTGAACAATAGCAAAGAAACCGGCAAACAGCGCAGCGGTAGTAAACAAATTAGGGAGCAAATAAATCCCTCGACGTTGCGCCGCGCGCTCCTTCAAGGACATGGATTTGAATGGCTGCTCTTGTTGCTTCTCTTCCAACCTTACTCTCCCCATTTGGCTAGTAGTGTGCTACCAGCCCACACTCTATCACCAATGGCGACTTTAATCACTGAAGTTGTAGGCAGATAAAGATCGACCCTTGAACCAAAACGAATAAACCCGTAGCGCTCACCAGGGGTCAAGCGTTGCCCCACTTTGACGTAACACAGAATTCTCCGAGCAATCAACCCTGCCACTTGGACACAGGATAAACGCTGGCCATTCTCCGCCACAATCACTAAAGCATTCCGCTCGTTCGCCTCAGAAGCTTTATCAAGATCAGCATTAACAAAAGAACCTGGAAAATAACGTATATCCTCAATCACACCATTCACCGGACTGCGGTTGGAATGCACATTAAAGACGTTCATGAAAACACTCACTTTAATGGCAGGACAATTTAAGTAAGGGTCTTGGCAAGGTAGAACCGCCACAATCCGGCCATCGGCGGGAGAGACAATACCAGGCTCACTAGGCAATTCCCGCGGTGGATCCCTAAAAAATTGCAAAACAAATAACCACACCACAAAAAAAGGCGTAGCAAATGAAAGACCCAGAAACTGTGTTACTAGGACACAAAGAAGGGTAAGCCCTATCAGATAGGGCCACCCTTCACGGGCGATGATGGGATATGGATAAGGGGCTTTCAAGGATTAATTTTTCGTTTGGTCAACTAACTTGTTTTTCTTAATCCAAGGCATCATTTCGCGCAGTTTCGCTCCAACCACTTCAATGGTTGACTCGGCACCAATACGACGCATTGCATGCATAGAAGCCGCCCCTGCTTTGTTCTCTAAAATAAACTCTTTAGCGAACTGACCGGTTTGGATCTCTTTAAGAATTTTACGCATTTCATTACGTGTTTCATCGGTAATAATGCGTGGACCACGGGTTAAATCGCCGTACTCAGCGGTGTTAGAAATGGAGTAGCGCATGTTGGCGATACCGCCTTCATACATCAAATCCACAATTAATTTCAATTCATGCAAACATTCAAAGTAAGCCATTTCAGGGGCATAGCCTGCTTCAACTAAGGTATCAAAACCTGCTTGAACCAAGGCGGTTGCTCCACCACACAAGACTGCCTGCTCGCCGAATAAATCGGTTTCTGTTTCCTCACGGAAAGAGGTTTGAATTACCCCAGCTCGTGCACCACCATTGGCTGCAGCGTAGGACAACGCCACATCACGGGCGCGGCCTGAGGCGTCTTGATAAACAGCGATCAAACTTGGTACGCCACCACCTTGTGTGTAAGTGGAACGCACTAAATGACCAGGTCCTTTAGGGGCAATCATAATTACATCAATATCAGCGCGAGGAACAATTTGTCCAAAGTGCACATTAAATCCGTGAGCAAAGGCAAGCGCTGCACCTGCTTTAATATTAGGAGCGATGTCATCTTGATACACCTGTGGCTGACTTTCATCAGGCAGTAAAATCATCACCAAGTCAGCTCCTTTGACAGCCTCTGCAACGGTTTTCACTTTCAAACCTGCTGCCTCTGCTTTTTTCCATGAGGCCCCGCCGCTACGTAGCGCCACGGTGACATCAACCCCAGAATCTTTTAAGTTGTTAGCGTGAGCATGTCCCTGAGAGCCATAACCTACGATGGTTACTTTTTTACCTTTGATCAATGACAAGTCCGCATCTTTTTCATAAAACACATTCATTTTTACATCTCCCAGTTAAACTTTTAATATCCACTCACCACGACCAATCCCGGAGGCACCAGTTCTCACTGTCTCTAAAATAAGACTGTTATCAATGGCTTCTAAAAACGCATCCAGTTTGTCTCGTGGGCCTGTTAATTCAATGGTATAGGTTCGATCGGTCACATCAATTACCCTACCCCTGAAAATGTCAGCCGTACGTTTAATTTCCTCGCGATCAGCGCCTTCAGCACGGACTTTTACCAACATGAGTTCACGTTCAATATAACGCCCCTCATTAAGGTCAAACACCTTCACCACATCAATCAATTTATTAAGTTGTTTGGTAATTTGTTCAATCACATCATCAGAGCCACTCGTGACAATAGTCATCCGAGAAAGCGTAGGATCTTCGGTGGGCGCGACACTCAACGCTTCAATGTTATAGCCCCGAGCAGAAAAGAGCCCCGCTACCCGCGAGAGCGCTCCTGATTCATTTTCAAGTAATAAAGACAATATATGACGCATTATTTTACAATCCTATCATTACAGATCTTCAGCGCCGAGCAACATCTCTGTTAAGCCGGCACCCGCTTTAACCATCGGAAACACATTTTCAGTTTGATCTGTCAGAAAATCCAAAAATACAACCCGATCTTTTAAGGCAAAGGCTTCCTTCAATGCCCCTTCCACATCAGCTGGGTTTTCAATACGCATCCCCACGTGACCATAGCTCTCTGCCAATTTCACAAAGTCAGGCAGTGCATCCATGTATGACTCTGAGTAACGGTTACCGTGTAAAATTTCCTGCCATTGACGAACCATACCTAAGTATCGGTTATTTAAATTAACCACTTTGACAGGCAGATGATATTGCTTACAGGTAGAGAGCTCTTGAATACACATTTGAATACTGGCCTCCCCCGTCACGCAGGCAACGGTCATATCAGGAAAAGCCAATTGTGCGCCCATGGCAGCAGGTAAACCAAAACCCATGGTACCTAGTCCACCAGAGTTTAACCAACGACGTGGCTTATCAAACTTATAGTATTGTGCGGCCCACATTTGGTGTTGTCCCACATCAGAGGTAATGATGGCATCTCCCTGGGTCACCTCGTAGAGTTTCTCAATCACATACTGAGGCTTAATTACCTCAGTGGAATTAGCGTACTTTAAGCACTGACGCTCACGCCACGTGTTAATCTGTTGCCACCATTGCTTGAGCGCTAATTGGTCAACAGCCACTGGACTCTCTTCAACCAGTTTTACCATTTCATTTAAAACGTCAGCAATATTGCCTACGATGGGCACATCAACACGTACGCGTTTAGAAATGCTTGATGGATCAATATCAATGTGAATAATGCGTCGGCCCTCAACAAAAAAATGTTGTGGATTACCAATGACTCGGTCATCGAAGCGGGCGCCTACGGCAAGCAGAACATCACAGTGCTGCATCGCGAGGTTGGCCTCATAGGTGCCATGCATACCTAACATGCCCACAAACTGAGGATCAGTTGCAGGATAAGCCCCCAACCCCATCAGGGTGTTGGTACAAGGGTAGCCTAAGTCCCTGACGAGCTTGGTCACCAACTGCGTAGCATCCCCCAATATCGCCCCGCCGCCCACATAAATCATCGGGCGTTTAGCTTCCATTAGCATTTGCACAGCTTTTTTAATCTGCCCAGAATGCCCCTTAATGACAGGGTTATAGGAGCGCATACTGACAGTCTTAGGATAGCTATATTCCGTAATATGCTGAGAAATGTCCTTTGGGATGTCCACAAGCACAGGTCCCGGACGACCAGAAGTAGCAACATAGAAGGCTTTCTTCATAGTGCTCGCTAGATCGTCAACATTTTTCACTAAGAAGTTATGTTTCACACAGGGACGAGTAATCCCTACGGTGTCCACCTCTTGGAAGGTATCTAACCCAATTGCAGGGGTAGGCACCTGACCTGAGATAATGACCATGGGAATTGAATCCATGTAAGCGGTCGCTATCCCTGTGATAGCGTTAGTTACGCCTGGCCCGCTGGTAACCAAGGCCACCCCAGGCTTACCCGTTGCTCTTGCGTAGGCATCAGCTGCATGAAGCGCTGCCTGCTCATGGCGCACCAGAATATGTCTTAACTTGTCCTGGTTAAATAAAGCATCATAAATATGAAGTACGGCCCCACCTGGATATCCAAAAACGTAGGGAACACCCTCTTCAACCAAACATTGAATCGCTATTTCTGCACCGGTTAATCGCATGAGCCAACCACTTTATGTCAAATTAAGTTGATATTGTTAAGTTTAACGGATGGGTTACACCCATCACGCACTGAAAACCTATCAGCGTATCCTTTTCAAGCGCCAAGGTCAAGGCCCCAGGCCCACAGCCCTCAATTCTACAGCGCAAAACAAGAACATTATGGCCGCTTAAATTTTCCGTCTAATCTGTTACACTTGGTGTTTTTAGGGAAGTATTCACTCTGGCCACAGCACAAGAACTCAATACCTTTTTAGCGGGAGTTGAAAAACGCGCCTTTAAACACGCGGTTTTTGCTATTAAGGATGAGACGCTGGCTTTGGACTTAGTGCAAGAGTCCATGTTCAAGTTGGCTGAAAAATACAGCCATCTCCCCATTAGCGAACTCCCCCCTGTATTTCACCGTATTCTACAAAACACCATTCGTGATTATTATCGGCGACAAAAAATCCGTAACTGGTGGACGCCTTTGTTTAGTAGTTTTCAACATAGCGAGGAGGAATCCACCGATCAAGAATGGATTGAACAAATCCACCCGCAAAATGAACAGACATTAAGACCTGATAGCTCTTTAGAGCAAAAGCAACTCATTGAAATCATTGAGAAAGGAATAGAAAAACTTCCGCAACGTCAACGCGAAGCTTTTTTATTGCGTTATTGGGAAGGATTAGATGTAAGAGAGACGGCCAAAGCCATGGGCTGCTCTGAGGGAAGTGTTAAAACGCATTGCTCAAGAGCACTGGAAAATTTGACGGGCTTTCTCAGTCAACAAGGAATATCGCCATGAAAGAAGATCAATTGATTGAACTAATACGTAAAAGTCTTGATAACAGCAGCCAAAACATCTCTTATTCTGCTCAGGAGAAATTGCGACAAAGCCGTACTAAAGCGCTTACGCTTAGCCATCACCACTCAATTAACCAAGATTCAACAATCACACTTGGTTTTTCGAACTTTAAACAACAATGGGTTGCCGTGTTAGGTTCACTGGTGTTAATTTCTGCTATCGCAACCTATAGCGCATGGATTCACGAACAAAACGAGGATGACCAAGGTTTTCTGGACGCCAAGTTACTCTCAAGTGACATGCCCTTACAAGTTCTCGCCAATCCTGAGCTCAGCCAATGGCTAGAAAATTAATCATTCTAGTGCTGAGTAGCGCTCTGGTTTTGTTTGCTACATTCATCCCAGCTCACGAACCCAACATGCATTGGGATGGTTTAACACAAGAGCAGCAAAGTATTTTAGAGCCCGCCCATGCCAATTGGGAACGCTTGTCTCTCAAAAGACGTCAGCGTTTAATTAATGCGGCTAAGCATTATCCTAAACTGAATGCACAACAACAGCAGCGCTTTAAAAGAAATATTGTTCTGTGGTCAAGGCTGCCCTCTGCTGAACAAGACAGGGCAAGAAAAAATTACAAGAAATGGCATCATCTTCCAAATGAAAAAAAAGAGGCCATTAAATCTCATTGGACTGAACAGCATCCCGCAACTCCAGCGTCAACAGCGCCAACGCCAGCAACTCCTTGAGCATGCCAGCAACCGTTAGCACTCGTTTATTGTGTTTACTCTATGAAGGAGTAATCTTGATTGGGCTTGGTGTGCTATCAGGTTTACCTTTCGTCTATCTAACCGATTACCCTCATCACCCTGAACTGCGTTATGGCTATCGGATCTATCTAATAACCATTTATGCAGTCTATTTTATTTATCAATGGCGTCATAGAGGACAAACACTGGCCATGAAAACCTGGCATTTGCAGGTGGTTGATTCACACAGCTTCAGCCCACCCCGCTATTCACAAGCCTTGAAACGTTACGTGGCAGCTCTGTGTTGTTTTGTCACAGGGCTAAACGTGATTACCCTTATCTTTGATAAACAGCATCGCTGGTTACACGACATCTTTAGCGGCACGATAACCATTACTACAAAAGTTAAAGTCGCTGCTCCTGCCAACGATGAATAGCGAAGGCCAACAGCAAAAATAATAAGCTTGGTGTGAGCGTACTAAACAGGGGAGGCCAATTATTAAGCTGCCCCAGATAGGCGAAAAAACGACTTATCAAGTAAAACGTTAGCCCCAAACTAATACCCACCAACATCCTCGTCCCCACTGCTCCTGACCTGGGTCTTGAGAGAGAAAAAGGAATGGCTAACATCATCATCACCAAAATTGAAAAGGGATAAATGAGCTTACTGTATTGCGCAATCTCAAAGCGGCTTGTTTGCTGTTTATTGTCCTTCAAGTGTTTAATATACCCAAACAAATTCCAAATCGACATTTGCTCAGGTTCAACAAGAAGCGTAGACAATA
>JAGXAW010000027.1 GCA_018971415.1 Betaproteobacteria bacterium | reverse complement strand
CGAGTGATTTGTGATGATCCTCGCCACAAACAGCGCCAGGGTTAATCTGGTGATTTAACGTAACAAGATCGAGGTCGTTTTATGGCACGTATTGCTGGGGTTAATATCCCGAATCATCAACATGCAGAAATTGCTTTGACGGCAATTTATGGTATTGGACGTTCCACTGCACGCAATATTTGTGTGGCAGCAGGAGTCAATGCTAGCACTAAAATTAAAGATATATCTGACGCTGACATGGAAAAGTTGCGTGTAGAAGTCACCAAATATGCAGTAGAAGGTGATTTACGACGCGAAGTGTCACTCAACATCAAACGCTTAATGGATCTTGGTAGCTACCGTGGTAGCCGTCATCGTCGTGGTCTTCCCTGCCGTGGTCAGCGTACACGTACCAACGCGCGTACACGTAAGGGTCCACGTAAAGCAGTACGTACAACGAAGTAATTGAAAGGATATTTTAATGGTTAAGGCAAATACAGCAAATCGTGTTCGCAAAAAGGTTAAAAAGAATGTGGCAGAAGGTATTGCTCACATTCACGCTTCCTTTAACAACACCATTGTGACCATCACGGATCGTCAAGGTAACGCGCTTTCATGGGCTACCTCTGGCAGTAATGGTTTTAAAGGATCTCGTAAAAGTACTCCTTTTGCAGCGCAGATCGCTGCTGAGCATGCAGGAAAAGCAGCTCAAGAGTGTGGTGTGAAAAACCTTGAAGTGAGAATCAAAGGACCAGGACCGGGACGCGAGTCCGCTGTTCGTGCTTTGAATGCAGCTGGTTTCAAAATCACCAGTATTTCAGATGTGACGCCGGTGCCCCACAACGGTTGCCGTCCCCCGAAAAAGCGTCGTATTTAACCCAGGATCAGGAGAACGATTGTGGCAAGAAACCTGGATGCAAAATGTCGTCAGTGTCGCCGTGAAGGTGAGAAGCTTTTCTTAAAAGGTGAGAAGTGTTTCACTGATAAATGTGCAATTGAAAGACGTGCTTATGCCCCTGGCCAACATGGTCAGAAGCAAGGCCGCTTATCCGATTACGGTGGTCAGTTGCGTGCTAAACAAAAAATTCGCCGTATCTATGGCGTGTTAGAAAGACAATTCCGCAGTGTTTACCATGATGCTGAACGCTCACGGGGTATTACCGGTGAGGTATTACTGCAAAACCTCGAGTCACGTCTTGATAACGTGGCCTATCGTATGGGTTTTGGGGCCTCTCGTGCCGAAGCCCGTCAGGTGGTCCGTCACAATGGTGTGCTCGTGAATGGTCGCCGTGTAAATATTCCATCTTACCAATTACGCCCTGGTGATTCAGTGGAGATCGCTGAAAAATCCAAAAACCAGTTACGCATTAAAGGTGCCGTTGAGGCAGCTGAGAACCGTGGTTTTCCGGAATGGCTTGAGGTAGATGCTAAAGCCATGAAGGGTGTGTTCAAAGCACGTCCACAGCGTGGTGAGTTGTCTTCTACTATGAATGAATCGCTCGTAGTGGAATTGTATTCTAAATAATTGGGATGATTTCCTGTTAGAAGTTGACAAGGACAAATGATGCAAAACCAAAACGCCTCTTTTTTAAAGCCTCGTAGCATTGAGGTTCAAAATATTTCTCCTACCTATGCAAAGGTGGTGATGGAACCTTTTGAACGTGGTTATGGCCACACTTTAGGTAACGCTTTACGTCGTATTTTATTGTCTTCTATGGCTGGCTTTGCCCCTACAGAAGTGAAAATTGCTGGTGTATTGCATGAATACTCCACCGTTGAGGGTGTACAAGAGGATGTGGTTGATCTTCTCTTAAACCTCAAGGGCATTGTTCTTAAATTGCACAACCATACAGAAACCATTCTCAAGCTTGTTAAGGAAGGTCCTGGTGTGGTGACAGCTGGCGATATTGAAGCGCAGCATGATGTGGAAATTATTAATCCAGATCACGTGATCGCTCACTTAACAGCGGGCGGTAAATTGGACATGCAAATCAAAGTGGAACAGGGTCGCGGTTATCAGCCCTCCACCCTTCGCGGCGTTGATCAAGAGTCACGTACCGTGGGTGGTATTCAACTCGATGCTTCCTTTAGTCCCATTCACCGTGTTAGCTATTCCGTTGAAAGCGCTCGTGTGGAACAGCGTACTGACTTAGATAAGCTCGTGATGGACATTGAAACCAATGGCGCCATTGATCCTGAAGAGGCGGTACGTTTTGCTGCCCGTATCTTAATGGATCAGCTCAGTATTTTTGCTGACCTTCAAGGCACGCCTTTAACCACTGAAACGGCCAAAGCTCCTCAAGTGGATCCAATCCTCTTGCAGCCTGTTGATGATTTAGAGTTAACCGTTCGTTCAGCAAACTGCTTGAAAGCTGAAAATATTTATTACATCGGTGATTTGATTCAACGCACTGAAACTGAGTTGTTAAAAACACCTAACTTAGGTCGTAAGTCTCTCAACGAAATTAAAGAAGTCTTGGCTTCCAAGAGCTTAACTTTAGGAATGAAACTTGAGAACTGGCCACCTGCTAATTTAGCTGAACGTCGCTAAGACTGATTTGTTGAAAGGAATATAATTATGCGTCACCGTTTAAGCAACCGTAAATTAAATCGCACCTCAAGCCATCGCTTGGCGATGTTGCGCAACATGACCAATTCATTGTTACGCCATGAAGTGATCAAAACCACTTTACCTAAGGCCAAAGAATTGCGTCGTGTGGCTGAGCCTTTGATCACTTTGAGTAAAGAGCCTACCCTTAACAACCGCCGTACAGCCTTTAATCGTTTACGTGACCGCGATATGGTTACTAAATTATTTAATGAATTGGGCCCACGCTATAAAACCCGTAATGGTGGTTATTTACGTATCTTGAAGTTTGGTTTCCGTCAGGGTGATAACGCTCCTATGGCATTAGTTGAGTTATTAGATCGTCCTGCAGAAGCTGAAGTGCAAGGCGAAGCTCAAGAAGTATAATTTTAAGTTGTTGATCGATAAAAACCCCAAACACAGTTTGGGGTTTTTTTATGTCTCTGCGTGCTAGCTCCCTCTCATCCCCTGTTTTTATAAGCGCTGTTCTAAAACTTCAATCTGGTCCAATTTTTGCTTTAAGTTTAGGTGTTAAAACCCTCTTAAGGAGTCTACAATGGATCGCGCAACGGTGACACAATGGATTATCGACAGTAAAGTTAATAAAAATTTAACTTGGAAAGAGCTGGCAAACCAATTAGGATTGTCAAAGGAGTGGGTAACGGCTGGGTGTCTCGGGCAGATGACATTTACACCAAGCCAAGCTAAAGTGGTGGTTGAGTACTTTGATTTGCCCCCTGAAGCTTTGCCGTGGTTAACGCGTGTGCCCTATAAAGGCTCATTGCCTGAGGCCGTACCAACGGATCCTTTAATTTATCGGTTTTATGAGCTGGTACAGGTTTACGGGACCACTTTTAAGGAGCTGATCCATGAGGAGTTCGGCGATGGCATTATGTCTGCAATAGACTTTAAAATGGACCTCCAGCGTGAAAAAAATGAAGCAGGTGATCGTGTCTCCATTACCTTGTCGGGTAAATTTTTACCTTATAAGACCTATTAGAGCATGGGTGTTGAGTGTCGCCATTGGCCTAATAGGTCAATGGCCTCTATCGGTTTATTCTGCACAGACGCTGGATCTTCTGCCGCAGGTGTTGGTGGTGCACCAAGATGCCGTGTTTAATGTCACTGCTCATTATGATATTCCCGTTAATCAAACCACTGCTTGGTCGGTACTCACTGACTTTGATCACTTTCCTCTTTTTTTACACAACGTCCAAAGTGTTCATGTGTTAAATCACAGTAACGATCGTTATCGTATTGAAGAGACTGGAGAGGCACAGTGGGGAATTATTTCAATGAGTTATCAGAACGTCAGGGAAATTACCGTTTATCCTGAGCGCTTGATAACGAGCCATACCTTGTCAGGTACGGTCAAGAGTATGCAAACCCGCATGGAAGTATCAAGCCACGGGGCCAATCAGGTTAGTCTTGATTATCATGCCACCATAGAGCCTGATTCTTGGCTCGCCAGTCTTTTTGGTACTGATTTTATAGAAAGTGAAGTGAAAGAGCAGTTTCAGTCAATGGCCCAAGAAATGATTAAAAGGCAGAATCAGTCGACGATAAACTAGTGAACCACTCTTTGTTTGGTCAAGAATTAAGAGGTTATTTAACCACTGGATCTGAAGGATTTACTGTAGTCTTGCGTTCTTGATGGTTAAGCTCAGTCAGTGTATTGTGATAAAAATAATGTCCCAGTACTTGATAAAGCTCCCCGCTAAAGCGTGAGCTCACACCCTTAGCGATTAAGGAAACAGCCATTAAGCTGATCAATAGAGCATGTCCATCCACCATTTCCATCACAATAATGCTTGAGGTGATAGGCGCTTGAGTGACGGCCGCTAAAAAGCCTGCCATACACAGGGTGATGAGCGGCACTGCATTACTAAAACTGCCCACAAAGTGGCTTAAGTTATACCCCAGTGCCGCTCCCACGGACAGGGCGGGGGCAAAAATCCCACCAGGCATCCCTGCAAAGTAAGTGATCACCGTGGCCAAGAAACGGGTGATTGGCACGTCCCAACTAACGTTTTGGTGGCCTTCAATAATGGATTTGGTGATGCCGTAACCACTACCAAAGGAGGCGCCCTTAACCATAACACCCAGTATAGCGATTAATACACCACACAGTCCCGCAAAGGCGATGGGGTGGCTGCGCCGCCATTGCCAGAGGGCATGGTGAGGAGATCTTTGTGGCCAGAGAAGGAGGGCATTAAATAAGGCGCCAAGTAGTCCGCAAATCACGGCGGAGAAGAGTAAGGAGGGGATAATGGAAAGCGAGACCGCTTCGTGCATGCTAAGACGGCCAAAATAGCGGTAATCTCCCAGTAGGGCAATGGAGACTAAGCCGGATAAAATAATCGTACTGATTAACACGCCACTCGTTCGTGTTTCAAGACGCCGACCCAACTCCTCCACCGCAAACACAATGCCCGCAAGAGGAGTATTAAAGGCTGCAGCAATGCCTGCCGCTCCGCCTGCGAGAATCAGATCCGCTTTTCTGAGCGCCCTAGCATGAGGTAAAAAACGGTGGGCAATGGCCATGATGGAGGCAGCCACCTGTACAGAGGGTCCCTCACGCCCAGCGGAAAAACCGCCTATCAGTACAAAACATCCTAAAAATACTTTGCCAATTAAAATGCGCAAAGAGACTAACCGACTCACCGGTTTATTTTGCCTAGCGAGTTGGGTTGCGGCGATCACCTGGGGGATGCCGCTACCTTGACTGCCTGGAAAGAAGCGTTGGGTTAAGAACACAGTCAGCATGGCAACCCCAGGAGCCAGTAAAAAAGGCGACCACCAATAACGCTGATAAAGAGAAAAAAATACGTCTAAAGAGACACTGGCAAGCTCAGAGAACCCTACCACCGTGAGGCCGGCAAGTGCTGCAAAACCCCATAAGACAAAGCGTATCCCCCAGCGATGTCGACGCCAGGGCGAGCGTAAATTAATCACTTACTTCCCTTGTTTTTTTAAATAGGGAGACAAAAAGCGTCCCGTATAACTGCTCTTATTTTTAATAATCTCTTCCGGTGGGCCAGCCACTAAAATGTGACCACCTTGTGCCCCACCCTCTGGCCCTAGATCAACGATCCAGTCAGCGGTTTTGATGACATCAAGATTGTGCTCAATGACCACCACAGTATTACCATGGTCACGAAGACGGTGTAGTACTTTTAAGAGTAAATCGATATCATGAAAATGTAAGCCCGTGGTGGGTTCATCCAGAATAAATAGGGTGCGCCCGGTATCGCGTTTTGATAGCTCCAAGGAGAGCTTGACGCGCTGCGCTTCCCCACCTGATAGGGTGGTGGCGGACTGTCCCAGAGTAATATAGCCAAGACCCACATCCATTAAAGTTTGGCATTTACGGGCAATGGTGGGCACAGCATGAAAGAACTCAAGGGCGTTTTCTACCGTTAAGGCCAACACCTCATCAATACTCTTACCTTTGTATTGAATTTCTAAGGTTTCTCGGTTGTAGCGTTTACCATGGCAGACATCACAGGGCACATAAATATCCGGTAAAAAATGCATTTCAACGCGCACCATGCCCTCACCTTGACAGGCCTCACAGCGTCCGCCTTTAACGTTAAAGGAAAAACGCCCAGGATCATAACCGCGCTCTCGCGATTGTGGGATACCAGCAAAGAGTTCACGAATCGGTGTAAAAAGCCCGGTGTAAGTGGCCGGATTCGAGCGCGGTGTGCGACCGATAGGGCTTTGATCAACGTTAATGATCTTATCAAAATGCTCCAATCCTTGAATATCATCAAAGGGAGCGGGCTCTGTGCTGCTGTGATACAGATGACGAGACACAGCATGATAGAGTGTGTCATTGATGAGGGTGGATTTACCTGAGCCTGAGACGCCGGTAATGGCGGTAAAGAGCCCCACTGGTAAGCTGAGGTTCACGTTTTTAAGGTTGTTACCCCGGGCGCCAGTGATGACAAGCTCTCGCCCATCTGCCACATGGCGCTTTTTAGGGACGGCAATGGAGAGTGTTCCCTTAAGGTATTGACCGGTGAGTGAGTGCGGGCTCGTTTCAATATCGCTCGGCGCCCCTTGGGCCACCACTTGACCACCGTGTTCCCCCGCTCCCGGACCCATATCCACCACATAATCAGCAGCGCGAATGGCATCCTCGTCATGCTCCACCACAATCACTGAGTTACCAAGATCGCGAAGACGATTGAGTGTTTCTAGTAGACGGTGGTTATCGCGCTGGTGAAGGCCGATGGAGGGCTCATCGAGCACATACATGACTCCAGTTAGCCCTGAACCAATTTGTGAGGCCAAACGAATACGCTGCGCTTCACCACCTGAGAGGGTGTCAGCGGAGCGCTCCAATTGTAAATACTCTAAGCCCACGTTATTGAGAAACTGTAAACGAGCAATGATTTCTTTCAGAATCTTGTCGGCGATGGCTTGTTTCTTGCCCTTGAGTGTGAGTTGTTGAAAGAGACTCAAGGTATCCCGTAAAGGCAGCGCGCTGATTTCATGAAGCGTATATTGGCTAACGCGCACTTCCCTTGCTTCAACTCTGAGGCGTGACCCCTGACAGTCAGGACAGGCCTTTTCATTTAAGAGTTTTGCGAGCTCTTCTCTCACCGCCATAGAGTCAGTTTCTTTGTAGCGCCGATCAAGAATGGGAATGATGCCTTCAAAGGGATGCTGCTGACTGCGTAAGCGTCCCTTATCCCCTGGGTAGTGAAAGGTAATTTTTTCTTTGCCGGAACCGTAGAGTAGGAGATTTTGAATACTCTCCGCCAATTCCTCAAAGGGGGTATCCAGTTTAAATTGGTAGTGTTTGGCAAGATCAGTGAGCCACTGAAAATAAAATTGATTGCGTTTATCCCAGCCTTTAATGGCGCCTCCCGCAAGACTTAATTGTGGGAAGGCCACCACCCTTTTGGGATCGAAAAAACTGATGATGCCAAGACCATCGCACTTTGGACATGCGCCCATGGGATTGTTAAAGGAAAATAGGCGAGGCTCTAATTCTTGCAAAGAAAAACTGCATATGGGGCAGGCAAAATTGGAGGAGAACAGATGCTCCGACCCATGATCTAAATCCACCGCGATGGCTCGTCCATCGCTGTGCCGTAACGCGGTTTCAAAGGATTCTGCAAGTCGCTGCTTCATGTCTGCTTTGACCTTTAAGCGATCAATAACAATATCCACGGAATGTTTTTTGTTTTTATCCAGCGGTGCAATACTGTCTATATCCTGCACGTTGCCATCCACGCGCAGACGCACAAAGCCCTGTGCACGAAGCTCATTAATAAGATCCACCTGCTGGCCCTTACGTCCCACCACTAAGGGCGAAAGAATCATAATACGGGTATTCTCAGGCAGGGTGAGAACATGATCCACCATCTGTGAGACGCTCTGCGCTTCCAGTTTTTGCTGATGGGTAGGACAATAAGGGTCGCCCACGCGGGCAAACAATAACCTTAAATAATCATGAATTTCAGTGACCGTGCCCACCGTCGAGCGCGGGTTGTGACTGGTGGCCTTTTGCTCAATGGAAATCGCTGGAGAGAGTCCTTCAATTAAGTCCACATCGGGTTTTTCCATGAGCTGCAGAAATTGACGGGCATAGGCAGAGAGGGATTCTACGTAACGTCGTTGTCCCTCTGCATAGAGGGTATCAAAGGCCAGTGAGGATTTTCCTGAACCTGACAAACCGGTTATGACCACCAATTGATGCCTTGGAATATCGATATCAATATTTTTAAGATTATGGGTTCTCGCGCCACGTATACGAATCACGGGGCTTTCAATAATTTGTTTCTTTTTCATGGTATCAAGTGGACAGCTTAACCTGTTAATATAAGATAAATATTTTACTTTTTTTATCGAGTATGAAGATGAAAACTAAAGTTACTATGACACCTGTTGAGCGCCGAGCGACTTTAAGTCTTGCCAGTGTTTTTGCCTTACGTATGTTGGGAATGTTTATTATTCTACCTGTATTTGCCTTGTATGCGGCACATCTTCCAGGGGGAGATAATAAAACCTTAGTGGGGCTTGCCATGGGTGCCTATGGATTAACGCAGGCCATACTGCAAATTCCCTTCGGCTGGCTATCAGACCGTCTAGGCCGAAAACCGGTGATTATGGGGGGGCTGTTGGTGTTCGCAGTGGGCAGTTTTGTGGCAGCGAGTGCCCACAGTGTTGAGGGCATTATTATTGGCCGCATGATTCAAGGAGCGGGAGCGATTTCCTCTGCCATTATTGCCATGACTGCGGATTTAACGCGCATTGAGCAGCGCACCAAAGCCATGGCAGTGATTGGGGTCACTATTGGCATCACTTTTAGTACATCAATGATTCTGGCTCCCATCTTAGAGCCACACATCGGTGTGCCAGGGATCTTTGCCATGACCGGGGTATTGGCGCTTTTGGCGATCGCGATGGTTTATTGGGTAACACCTAATCCTGCGCATCAGCTGTCCTCACGCGGGAGTTGGGAGACAATAAAAACCGTACTGAGTCACCCAGAGTTGTTGCGCCTTGATTGGGGTATTTTTGTGCTACATGGTTCGTTAATGGCCATGTTTGTGGTGTTACCCCAAGCCTTAGTGCAAACGGGTTTTCAGGCGCAGCATCACTGGAAATTATATTTACCCGTGATGATAGGCTCCTTTATTTTGATGATTCCAGGGGTGGCACTGTCCCATGGAAAACACCGTAAAACCGTCTTTTTAACGGCGATTGCGGTATTATTAATGTCTGAGGTGATATTGTGGGTAGGGATGCAGAGTTTTTATGGCTTGGTGACAGCGCTGTTTGTCTTTTTTACCGGCTTTAACATGCTCGAGGCAAGTCTACCTTCTTTTATTACTACCATCGCACCACCGGACATTAAGGGGGCGGCATCGGGAGTGTACAGTTCAATCCAGTTTATGGGGACATTTGTTGGGGCCTCGGTGGCCGGAATATTGGCTAAGGCCTTTGGCGCTTCAAGTGTTCCTTTGTTTTGCGTTATATTAATGTTGACTTGGTTAATCGTGGCCTTGCCCATGAAAATCAAAGCCGGTCATGAATAAGGGAGAAAGAGTATGGCATCAGTAAACAAAGTCATTTTAGTGGGTAACCTAGGGCGAGATCCTGAAGTACGTTACTCTTCAGAGGGCGCGGCGATTGCTAATATTAGCGTTGCTACCACGGATGTTTGGAAAGACAAGAGTGGTGAAAAACAAGAGAAAACCGAATGGCATCGCGTGGCATTTTTTGGGCGGCTTGCTGAAATCGCCGGTGAGTACCTTAAAAAAGGCTCCCAGGTATATTTAGAGGGACGATTGCAAACGCGTAAATGGCAGGATAAGGATGGTCAAGAGCGTTATACCACTGAAGTGATAGCTGACCGTATGCAGATGTTAGGCGGGCGTTCTATGTCCGCTAATAGTGAGCCGCCCATGGACATGTCCTCTGAGGGAGGGAGCTCAAGTCCTGCAGGTGGCGTCAAAGCGGCCACCAAGTTCGATGACTTTGCTGACGATATTCCTTTCTAATCTATTTTTATTAACGATCAACCCATCTTATTCCCCTTTTCTTTTCAGAAGAGTGAAGGGTCACTGAGATGGGTTTTTTATTGCCTATGAATTAAGGACTGTCGTCAATACCAATCTTGGTGAGTTTAAGATTTTGAGCGGCAGCGAGAACATGAGCCAATGCACCAAAGGCGGAACCGCTGTTAGGTTTAATATGAATCTCAGGTGAGTTGGGAGAATGAGAGAGGCTAAGTAACTCTTTATCGAGTTGCTCTGCGTTGAGTGTTTGCTGATTAATCAGGTATTCACCATTGGCGGTAATTGTGATCAATACAACAGGAGAGTTACTGGCACTTGCCTTACTGGGTGTGTCTGGTGTGTCCATGTTAATGGAATGCAATTCCACAGGAATGGTAATGATTAACATAATCAGCAACACCAACATCACATCAATTAATGGCGTGGTGTTAATGGCAATCATTGGTGAAGCTTCAGTGTCTTTGAGTCGAATAGCCATGGCTAAGAACCTGTGGGTTCAGTAATAAATTCAATGGTGGTGATCCCTGCTTCGTGACAGGCGTGCAAAATAGGAGCAATCATGCGGTAGGGAGTTTTTTTGTCCGCACGAATTAGAATGTGTACTTTTTTGTTATCAATTTTTTTTAGTTTTATCCCCAATTGATTAAGCTCAGTGAGTTGGTCTTGCCAGTAGAGCTGCCCGTCGCGCGTAACAGCAAGATTAATGTCCAGTGGAGAAATCACTTCGCGGGTGGTGCTCTCCTTAGGTAGAACAACACGATGGGTATGTACCACCACGGGAATAGTGATTAAGAAAATGATCAAGAGTACCAGCATCACATCCACAAGCGGCGTGGTGTTAATGCTGGCGATGATCTCATCTTCCTCTGAGTCGTTAAAATCAATGGCCATAGAGGGACTCTACGCTAGCGTTGAGGAGCCTTGCCGCCCAGCAAGACCTTTTCTAGATCATTGGCAAAGCCATGTAAGTTGGCCATGGCGTTTTTATTACGGCGCAGTAGCCAGTTGTAAATGAGTACAGCAGGAACTGCTACGGCAAGACCAATGGCGGTCATGATCAGGGCTTCGCCCACAGGACCTGCGACTTTATCAATGGAGGCTTGTCCAGAAATGCCAATGGCCGTGAGAGCATGGTAGATGCCCCACACCGTGCCAAATAAACCAATAAAAGGGGCGGTGGACCCTACGGTACCGAGTAAGGTTAAACCAATTTGTAAGCGCGCTTGCACTTGATCAAAGGCTTGGTTGAGATTGTTTTCAAGCCAGGTATTAAGAGCAATATGGCTCATCAATTGTCCTTGATAATCCTCCTTGGCTTGAATACCAGCTTGCGCTAAAAACCGGTAAGCAGAATGTTCTGTCAATTGCTCTAGCGCTTTAGGCGTTAGGTTCTGTTGCCAGAAGGCAGCCTGTTCGGAACTGGAGGTACGAAATAAGCGTCTTTGTTCCATCAGTTTTATTAATAACATATACCAACTTGCCACTGACATAATCAACAGAATAATTAAGGTACCCCTCGCGATCATGTCGCCATTGGCCCACAGTGCATCGAGCCCATAGGGGTTGGTGAGTGCATTATTGTTGCTTGGAGTGCTGTCCATCGCCAAACAGAAAAAAGAAGTTAAGCCTAAGCTTAAAAAGAGCACGGCCTTCAACACATAATTAGACAATTGACGCTGCATAGTGATCCTTCATTCAATTATTGATTAAGACGCCATATGTACGGAATAGTGACCCGAATGGCAATCGCTTTGCCATCTTGCGTTGCTGGGGTAAAACGGCATTGACTCAACGCTTTAAGCGCCGCCTCATCGAGCATACTAAACCCACTTGATTGTAACACTTTACTGTTTTCCACTTGCCCTTCAGCATTAATTAAAAAGCTCAGTAACACTTTTCCTTCTTCTGCATTGCGCCTTGCCAAAGCGGGATACTCGGGGGCTGTGCAAGGGTAATGAGTATCAATTTGCGGCGGAGATGGCTGTGTTGATTGACTGGGCGCCACTTGGGTGGGAGCTTTGGGTTTACTCTCTAGAGTCTTTTGTGTGGGGACATTAGGTGTAAGTTTTGTTGTGGGTTTGGGTGGGCTGTTGGACGTTTTCAGGGGGGTAGCCTTGGGGGTAACGGGGTTTTCGGGTGCTATTTTTTGGACTGATTGAGGGGGAGACAAAATCAAAGTCTTCAGCACAATGTCATGATGACGCAGCAGGACATGTCCTGTTTGTGTCATCAAGCCATAGAGAAGCAGCAAATGAAACACCACCACTGTTATGAGTAGGGGTATTCTGTTATTAAAGGAAGGAGAATCAAGCGCGGCCATGAATCAGCTTATTACCAACAAAGAGGTATTATAACGAGTTAAATTCAGTTGTGACACACAAGCACAACCTAAGTAAGCTATCATGCTATTGTCATGAAAGTTGAATTGGCCTCAGTGGGTAAAATATGATGATTTGCTATGGAAAATACATTGATTAATCAGACGCAATGCTGGCGCACTCTTCTTAAAATACTTAAAGAGCCTCGTTATCAGTTAACTGAGTTATTTAAAACAGAGGAGGCGCGAGAGGATCGCTATCAGTTACAGGTGTTAGGAATAACCTTGAATTATGCCTATCAAAGAGTGGATCAGGCGCTCCTTGATCAGCTTGTGGGTTTACTTGCAGCGGTTGATTTTAATCGGGCTCGTGAGCACTTATTCGCCGGTGAAAAAATCAATTTTACCGAGGAGCGCGCTGCCCTTCACATGGCCTTAAGACACCCAAAATACAAACAAGCCACTTGGGCAGCAGGGGTGCAAGAGGAGATTGAGGCTGAGTTACAACGTTTAGCGGCCTTAACAAAAAGCTTTCATCAAGGTGAGTTAACCGGGTTTTCTGGTGGAACGCTTAATACGGTGGTTAACCTTGGTATTGGTGGCTCTGATCTTGGGCCTAAAATGGTGGTGAAAGCACTGAGTCATTTGCCACGCTTAAATAAGGCTACTCACTTTGTGGCCAATCCCGACCCTTGGGCTTTGCAGGCCTTATTGCAACAACTGGATGCCAGAGAGTGTTTATTTATTCTCTCCTCAAAATCCTTAAGCACAGTTGAGACTTTAGAAAACTATCTCTCCATAGTCGATTGGTTACGCGCCAAGGGTTGCGCTGAAAAGGATCTTAACAAACACTTTGTGGTGGTCAGTTCAGCCACTGAAAAAGCACGCCAGTTGGGCTTTTCTGAGCAACGGGTATTTGCCATGTGGGACCACATTGGTGGGCGCTATTCGCTGTGGTCTGCCATTGGTTTATCCATCGCATTAACCTATGGCTGGTCTGTTTTTAAGGAGCTCTTAGCAGGCGCTGCAGAGATGGATCAGCATTTTAAAGAGGCGCCCCCTCTACAAAACTTGCCCATCCTGTTGGCTTTGCTCGGTGTCGTCAACCGCAATTTTTTAGATAAAGAGGCGCATCTCATGGCCATCTATGATGGGCGGCTTAGTGAGTTGACAGACTTTATTCAGCAGCTCGATATGGAGTCCAACGGTAAGCATGTGAATCAAATGGGTCAGGTTATTGATTACGCCACCAGTCCTCTGGTGTGGGGAGGGCTTGGTATTAACGGACAACATGCCTATTACCAAGCAGTCCATCAAGGGCGACTGCATACAGCGGTTGATTTTATTGCTGTGCGTTATGACAACAACAGCGCTTTGCCACGCTTTGACCAACACCAACAATTAATTCATCAGAGTATGCTCGCCCAAGCCAAAGCCATGGCCCTGGGGCGTGATCAAGAGGCAACTCGTCAACGCCTCATTCAAGAGGGCTACAGTGAGCCTCAGTTGTCGCGCCTTGTTCCCCATCGCTGTTTTGAGGGGGGTACCACCAGTAATATTATTTGGCTAGACCGGTTAGATCCCCAAACCTTAGGGGCCTTGATCGCCGCCTATGAGCATAAGATTTTTACCCAATCAGTGATTTGGCAAATCAATCCCTTTGATCAGTGGGGCGTGGAGCTGGGTAAAACATTATTAAGTGATTTGTCAGCGCGTTAAGGGCGTTAACGCGCTGATGGGAAGTGCTTAGCGTAATTTAATGTGCAGCTCTCTTAATTGTTTTTCATCCACCGTGCTAGGTGCTTGAGTGAGTAGACACTGTGCACGTTGTGTTTTAGGAAAGGCAATCACATCACGAATTTGTTCAGCCCCTGTCATCATGGCAGTTAGCCTATCAAAACCAAAGGCGATACCACCATGGGGTGGTGCGCCATATTGCAAGGCTTTTAACAGGAATCCAAATTTGCTATTGGCCTCCTCAGCGCCGATATTGAGTGCACGAAACACCTTAGATTGCACCTCTTCACGGTGAATACGCACTGACCCTCCACCGATCTCCCAGCCGTTTAAGACAATATCATAGGCCTTGGCTAAAGCTTGAGAGGGGTCAGTGGTGAGAAAATCCTCATGCCCATCTTTGGGAGCGGTAAAGGGATGGTGAAGTGCCACCCAGCGCTTCTCTTCCTCATCGTATTCAAACATCGGAAAATCCACCACCCACAGAGGACGCCAGCCGCCCTCAGAGAAGCCTTTTTCATGACCCACCTTAAGGCGCAAGGCGCCCATGGCATCGTTCACGATCTTAGTGCGGTCTGCGCCAAAGAAAATCAAATCGCCGTTGTTGGCGTTAGTACGTGTCAGAATCTCTTGTAATACCTCGCCGGGTAAGAACTTAATAATAGGCGATTGCAGGCCTGTTTCATTGGGCTCAGTTTTATCATTCACTTTAATGTAAGCAAGTCCCTTGGCGCCATAAATGGACACAAACTGGGTGTAATCATCAATCTCTTTACGGCTAAGTGTGGCCCCTCCTGGTATATTCAGTGCTACCACTCGCCCATCCTTAAGATCCGCGGCGCCGCGGAACACTTTAAAATCAACCTGCTTCATCAAGTCAGTGAGTTCAGTGAATTCCAAGGGAATACGTAAATCTGGTTTATCAGAACCAAAGCGATGCATGGCCTCATGCCAGCTCATGCGCGGAAAGGAGGCGGCAAGATCAACATTAATGGTTTCTTTGAACAAATGTTTTACCAAACCTTCCATGAGATTCATGATTTCCTCTTCAGTTAAGAAAGAGGTTTCAATATCCACTTGGGTAAATTCAGGTTGCCGATCAGCCCGTAAATCTTCATCACGAAAGCACTTGGTGATTTGATAGTAGCGATCAAACCCTGAGACCATCAACAGCTGTTTGAAGAGCTGAGGAGATTGAGGTAGTGCAAAAAACTGTCCATCATGAATGCGACTTGGTACCAAATAGTCCCGCGCTCCCTCAGGGGTCGATTTGGTTAACATGGGTGTTTCAATATCAATAAAGCCATGCTTATCAAGATAGTGACGCACGGTCATGGCGGCACGATAACGCAGTTTAAAGTTGTTCTGCATCATTGGACGTCTTAAATCAAGAAAACGGTACTCAAGGCGCACCTGCTCTGAAATATGCTCATCATCAATTTGAAAGGGAGGAGGTAAGGAGTTATTTAATACGCTAATACTGTGCGCTAAGAGCTCAACGGCGCCGCTTTTTAGTGAAGCATTAACGGTCCCCTCAGGACGGCGGCGAACCAGGCCTGTGATGGACAAGACAAACTCACTACGAATATCTTCCGCCTGCTGAAAGGCCGCCACATTGTCAGGGTCGACCACCACTTGCAATAATCCCTCACGGTCACGTAAGTCAATAAAAATAACTCCGCCATGGTCACGCCGACGATGAGCCCAGCCCTCAACGGTGACCGTTTGATTAAGATATTGGTCATCGATTAGACCACAATAATTGGTGCGCATAGTGTTTTTGTCTCAGAAAATTGAATTAGATAGATTGATTGAAGGTGACAAAGTCACGCTCTACATATCCTTAAATATCAACGATTTTACCATTGTTTATGACAGCCTGTTAACGGACGTTCTTGAATAGTCAGATGGTGAATAATACTTAAAGGGACATGCGAGGTGGATTTTTGACGTGCATGTCAGGATCAACCACACCCATGGAAATAATGTACTTCAAGGCCATGTCCACGCTCATATCAAGTTCAATGGTTTGGCTTTTAGGCACCATTAAAAAGAATCCTGAGGTGGGGTTGGGTGTGGTGGGAACGTAAATATTGACATGAGGTTCACTGAGTTTCTCGGCCACCGTTTGGGTGGGGACGCCCGTCTGAAAAGCAATGGTCCATACCTCATTGTGAGGATAACGGACCAATAGCACCTGACGAAAGGCCTGACCTGAACTTGAAAAAAGCGTATCGCTGACTTGCTTGACGCCCGAGTAGATGCTTTTAACAAGAGGGATTTTGCCCAGTACCTCATCCAACATATCAAGGAGTTTTCGTCCTAAAAAGTTAGTGGCGATGGCCCCTGTCAGAATAACAATGAATAAGGCAGCAAGTACCCCTAAACCTGGTAGATGTAATCCCACCAGGGTTTCTGGTCGCCATTCAATGGGAAGCACGTCAAAGATCTGATCTAAGCTCGTGACAATAAGACGCAATACCCAAATGGTAATCACCACTGGAATAAGCACCACAATACCGGTCAGGAAATAGCGTTTCATTATGGGTTGTTGGTTGAATTGCTGCCACTTGAACTGGCAGTAGTGCTTGATGAGTCAGTGCTACTTGTGGTTGATGCGCTACTATTTTTGCTGCCAGCTTGCCCACGAAAATCGGTCACGTACCAGCCGGAGCCTTTCAGTTGAAAGCCAGCTGCGCTCACTTGTTTAGTCAAAGCCTCCTCACCACAGTGCGGACACAGGGTTTTAGGGGGATCTGACATTTTTTGCAATATTTCAGTTGACGTGCCACAGGATTGGCAACGGTATTCATATAAAGGCATTGTATCCTCCACAACAGATCAATGATAGCATAGTTCCTTGTTATTCCTCAGGTTTCCCCGAGGCTTTTGCAACACGGGAACCCTGAAGCTTAAATAAGCTCTTACAGAGAGTTTTTCAAGTTCTCTATTTTACGCTAAAGGAGTTGTTGAATGGTTATGATGCGCGGCATGCTAGCCTTAGGATTGTTGACATTATCACTGGCGGGGCTTGCTAAAGAGCCGCTACTGCCAGCTGGCGTTACCAAGGTAACCACGGTGGAAGGCGTGACGGAATATCGCCTCAAAAATGGCTTACAGGTCATTTTAGCGCCCGATAGCTCCAAACCCACCACCACAGTCAATATTACCTACCGCGTAGGCTCGCGCATGGAGAACTACGGTGAAACAGGCATGGCCCATTTGCTTGAGCATTTGATGTTTAAAGGGACCCCTAAACATCCCACCATTGCAGCAGATTTAAGTCATCGTGGTATGCGCCCCAATGGCACCACCTGGTTTGATCGCACCAATTACTTTGAAACCTTCACCGCCTCTGAGGACAACCTTTCCTGGGCGCTCTCTATGGAAGCTGACCGTATGGTCAATTCTTTTATTGCCCGTAAAGATTTAGACAGTGAGATGACGGTGGTTCGTAATGAAATGGAAAAGGATGAGAATGACGCCAGTGGCGTTCTCATGGATAAATTAATGGCTACCGCCTATCAATGGCATAACTATGGTAAGTCCACCATCGGTGCGCGAACCGATGTGGAGAATGTTTCCATTCCCCATTTACAGGCCTTTTACAGAAAATACTACCAGCCAGACAATGCCACTTTGGTGGTGGCGGGAAGCTTTGATCCAACTAAAACCCTTGCCTTGATTAATAAAGATTTTGGTGTGATTGCCAAGCCTAAACGGGTCATTGAACCCACCTACACCTTGGATCCTGTTCAAGATGGTGAGCGTCAGGTGACCTTAAGACGGGTGGGTGATGTTAAATACATAGAAGCGATTTATCATAGCGTGGCTGCCGCCCACCCTGACAATGCGGCCTTCCAAGTCTTAGCTTACATCATGGGAGACACGCCATCTGGGCGCTTACATAAGGCGCTGGTTGAAAAGGGTTTGGCCACTGCCGTGTCCGCGGAGAGTTTTAACTTAGATGAACCGGGTGTGATTTACTTTGAGGCGGATCTGAGTAAAGATCAGTCCTTGGATAAGGCTGCCAGTGTGTTTACACAGACCCTTGAAGAGGTGGCTCAGCAACCGATCACAGAGCAGGAAGTCAATCGTGCGAAAGCCAACTTGTTAAATGACATGACGCAAACCTTTAACGATCCTGAAAGCTTTGGCATTTCTCTTTCTACAGCGATCGCTAATGGTGATTGGCGTCTCTTTTTCTTAAATCGGGATCGTATCCAAAAGCTCAGCGCTCAAGATGTTCAGCGTGTGGCCACCACTTGGCTTAAATCCAGTAACCGCACCTTGGGTGAATTTATTCCTACTGCTAAGCCCGATCGTGTTCCCTCAGCAGGTCGCGTTGATGCTAAAGAAATACTGAAAGACTATACCGGTAACCAAAAGGTTGAGCAGGCGAAGGCCTTTGATGTATCGCCTCTGAATATTCAAAAACGTACAGAATGGGGAACTTTAACTTCTGGCGTTCGTTATGCGTTACTGCCCAAGAAAACCCGTGGCGCAACGGTTTTTGCCCAACTTAATCTGCACTTTGGTAATCAAGACAATCTCAAAGACCAAAGCGCGGTGGCCAATTTGGTGGCAGGGTTGTTAGATCGGGGAACAGACACAATGAGCCGTCAACAAATCTCTGATCGTTTTACTGCTCTTAAAGCGCAAGTGAGCTTTAACGGAGGACCCACGGGAGTATCAGTGAGTGTGCTGACAGATCATGAGCATTTGGCAGATACCTTGGGACTCGTAAGTAATATTCTGCGCCATGCCAGTTTCCCAGAAAGTGAATTTAAACAGCTGCAGCGCGCGGCAATTGCCACCGTTGAGCAGGAGAGAACCGATCCGCAGGCCATAGCGGGTAACGCACTCTCTCGGCACTTTAATCATTATCCAAAGGGTGATGTTCGCTACACCTCCACCTTTGATGAGTCTGAAAACGAGATTAAGGCCGTGACCCTTGAGCAGGTAAAAGTCTTCTACCAACATTTCTATGGCGCAAGTCAAGGAGAGTTGGCTGTGGTGGGGGATTTTGATCCTGTGGCGATTAAATCAGTGGTTAATAAGGATCTTGACCAATGGCTAAGTCAAGCGCCTTATGCTCTGGTATTAAATGAGTATCAAGTACCGACCGCCTTTAAGGATGTGATCAACACCCCTGATAAGGCTAATGCTGTTTTTATTATGAAACTTCCTCTTCCTATGATGGAGGACGACCCCACAGCAAGCGCACTTAAAGTGGCTAATACCATCTTTGGTGGAGGGTTCTTAAGCTCTCGTTTGGCCACGCGTATTCGTCAAAAAGAAGGGATCAGCTATGGTGTGGGTTCTTTCTTAAGACTTAACGACAAGATTAAAAACAGCACACTCGGGGCCTATGCCATTTACGCTCCACAGAACCTGGCGCGTTTAGAAAAAGCCTTTCAGGAGGAAACGGATAAGGCCTTAAGCGAAGGATTTAGTGATAAGGAAGTGAAGGAAGCCAAGCAATCCTTAGCGCAATCCTCTGCCTTGGGTCGCGCTCAAGATGATGCGCTAGCTGGTTTATTAACCAAGTTGTTGTTTGATAATCACGACATGACCTATGTGGA
>JAGXAW010000026.1 GCA_018971415.1 Betaproteobacteria bacterium | reverse complement strand
TATGAGCTTAGTTACGGTATCAATGAAAACTTTGAAGCGGGCTTATACCTTCCCATTGTGCATGAAGCGCAGGGTCCCACAGAGTTTGCAGGCCCTAGAATTCGATTGAAATGGATCGGGAAAAAGGCGCCACAAGGCGGTTCTTTTTACGGGTTTAATATTGAATTGTCGGATGTAAAGTCTCAATTCGAAGCTCAACAGCAGGCTATTGAATTGCGACCCATTATGGGGTTTAGAAACGCCGATTGGCTGGTCTCATTTAACCCTGTTTTGGACTACACTACGCGACCTGGTTATCGTCAACAAGGACCTCAATTTTCTCCGCAACTAAAAGTAGCCCGAAGCGTTGCCAATGGCTTGCAAATGGGCTTTGAATTTTATGGAGATATGGGCCCCGTTGTTCAACCTTACTATCTGTCTCAGCAGGGTAATTCATTGTATGCCGCTATAGATATCGATCGTGGTCCATGGGTAGTGAACGCTGCCGTGGGTAGGGGTTTTAATAGTTACGCTGAGGGTTGGACTGTTAAAACAATTATTGAAATTCCTCATGACTGGTTTCAATGAAAGTGAATTTATTTTTTATTTTATTGTTGTGTCTCTTTAGTTACGCTCATGCTGATCAAAGTGACGTAAAAGATCAAAACTTGCCGTTGATCCCCAGTTTTCCAGGTTTTGAGTTACATGGGGATATGACATTAATTGATCAGTGGCATGGAGGCTTTAGCCATCGTTTTCCAGATGGTGCCAATTCTTTATCATCCTCTTATGAAAACTCTTACTCCTCTGTAGAAGGATTAGTGGGTAGTTATGATTTTGGTCAAGGAACTAAAATCATTAGTCGTCTTGAAATGATTCGAGGAATTCCTCTATCAGCGGCAGGTGGTTTAGCAGCGCTGACCAATAATGATGTACAACGAGTGATGTTTAATCGCTTTCAACCTTATGTAGCATTGGGGTATATCTCACACACCATAGATTTTAGTGGTGTGAATTCTGAAAGCCCTTCTAATGAACCTAACCTTGAGCATCGTTCAGAGAATACAGTACAACGGTTAAATATCATTTTTGGCAAGGTGGATGTGTTGAGCATGTTTGATCCCAATACCTATGCCCATAAAGGAGACAATCAATTTTTAAATTGGTGTTTCATGACTTCCTGTGCTTACGATTACGCAGCCGATGCAAGAGGATATACCTATGGATTAGGCACTCAGTTGGACTGGGGTAATTATTCAGTGAGAGCAGGTTACTTTGCTATGCCTATTCTCCCTAATCAATTAGCGATTGATACTTCATTAGGCCATCACGCTGGTGCCAATTTAGAATTTGAACGTCGTTGGCAAAGCGGTGCTATTCGATTTTTAGCCTATCAAGGCAGAATGGATTTAACCAACTATTCAACTTATTTAAATCAAACTGGTGTAATGGTGCAACAGTCTCCTAAATACAATGCAAAGCGCGGTGGAGCAGGGATTAACTTCGAGCAGTCTATTTCCAGATACGTTGGATTATTTGCTAGGGCATTTCGAGATAGCGGCACCTATGAGAGTATGGCTTTCACAGAGGCTGATGCCAGTTATTCGGCAGGATTGTCTTTTGATGGAGAGGCTTGGTCAAGAGAGGGGGACAATATTGGTGTTGGCTATATTCAAAACCAAATTAACAGTGTTAGACAACAGTTTTTGGCAGCCGGTAATTATGATTTATTTATTGGTGATGGCAGTTTACTCTACGCACCTGAGCAAGTATTAGAAACGTATTATCGTTATCGTGTTAAAAAAGGGGTAGAAGTCACCGCTGACTGGCAATATCTTCAAAACCCTGCCTATAACCAATACCGTGGGCCTGTTAATGTATTTGCTATGCGACTGCATTTAGAGTTTTAGCAGCGTAATTCATTTTAAAATTCTCTCGTTTGCGTTATTCTAAAGAGGCTTAAGACATGCTGTCTTGGCAACCTACGCTATAAAATCAATAAATAAAACGAGGATATTCATGTTAAAACAATTAAAAGTAGTTGCGGTAGTTCTATTGTCTTTGGGTATGGTGAATGTCCATGCCGAGGGCATGAAAACGGACTCTTCTGGTTTTTCAAAAGAGGGATTAGAAAAAATCACTCATGTATATCAAGAAGAAGTCAATAATGGGCATATCCCTGGGGTAGTTATCCTCATCAAGAGACATGGAAAACTGGCCTATAACCAAGCCATTGGCTATCAAGATAAAGCCAAACAAATTCCCATGAAACGCAATGATATCTTCAGAAATTACTCTATGACAAAGCCCTTTGTCGCTGTTGCCGCTATGCAGCTTATGGAGCAGGGAAAACTCACATTGGCAGACTCTATCTCAAAATTCATTCCTGAGTTAAAGGGGATGAAAGTGGCTGTTGAAGAAAAAAACAAAGACACTGTAACCTATAAGTTAGTCACTGTTAACAGAGATATTCAGATAATCGATTTGTTAAGGCATACTTCTGGCATTGTTTATGGTGAAATTACCAAAAACCCATTCCTTCAGGATGCATATAAGAAAGAAAAATTGGTTAATCAAGAACTGGCTTACGATGTCCGAGGTTTAACGCCAGATGAGGAGATTAACGCCTTTTCAAAAATTCCATTAAGTACGCAACCTGGAACTAATTGGGAATACAGTCTATCGGTCGATTTATTGGGTAGAGTGGTTGAAAAGATCACAGGACAAAGACTAGGCGACTATTTAAAAGATAATCTGTTTGCTCCTTTAAATATGAAAGACACTGGATTTATGGTGAAAAAGACTGATCTTTCACGTTTGGCCGAACCCCTCGCAGTGGATCCCTTTACCCAAAAGCCTATTCATTTAATAGACGTATCACAACAGCCTCAAAATGACTCGGGTGGTGCAGGCTCAGTGACCACAGCCGATGATTACATGAATTTTATTTCTATGTTGTTAGATAAAGGCAGTTATAACCATCACTCTATTTTATCTCCTGCGTCTATTAAGTTGATGACATCCGATCAATTGGGTGACAGAACAACACTACCAAACAGTCCAGGACAACTACTAATGGGCGTTGATGGCTATACCTTTGGATTAGGGTTTATGGTTAGAAAAGAGAATGGTTTAGCAGGTGTCTTAGGAAGTAAGGGGGAGTACATGTGGGCCGGAGCAGCTGGCACTTTCTTTTGGGTTGAACCTGAAAAAGATTTGTGTGTGGTTGTTATGTCCCAGGTTCCTGGACCCATTCGCCCCTATTACAGAAGACTCATTAAAGACTTAGTAGATTCAGCTTTAGTAGATTAAATCTGTTTTAGGACATTTATCCCCGCCAAACCATCACTGGCGGGGATTTTCTTTTGGTTAACCGGTTTCATTGAATACCCAATTAAATTCGTATTAAATAGTGGTGTTGTAAAGTGAGTCCTTGAGTGAATTAACGTAACCTTGATTATTGTCAACGATAGATTAACGTAAGGCTTTTGGCTTTTTTTTGTCCCACTAACCATGCCTTACTCCACCTATTCTCTTTAAAAGATAAAAATTCCTTACGAATTTGTATAAAGATTTTTTTCAAGATAATATTTAAAAATAATAGCTTATAATTAAAATGGGTTTTATCTATAAAATAACCTATGAAACGGATGAGTTTTAAAATTGAATATCTCTCTAATTCTGTCTGCAGCTCAGTTTGCCGCGTCTAAGCATAGACATCAACGCCGCAAAGACACCAAAGCATCTCCTTACATTAACCATCCTTTAGCCCTGGCCTATGTATTATCTAATGAGGCAGGTATCGTCGATGAGGAAGTTATATGTGCGGTCTTGTTACATGACACCATTGAAGATACTGACACCACTGCAGAGGAACTTGGTCAACGCTTTGGCCAAAGAATTGCATCTATCGTATTAGAAGTCACCGACGATAAAACCTTACCTAAATTACAGCGTAAAGCCTTACAAATTGAACATGCTGCCCATTCATCTCATGCTGCAAAGTTAGTTAAACTCGCCGACAAGATCTGTAATTTAAGGGATATGTTCACAGATCCACCCCATGGATGGTCTATAAGTAGAATCCAAGAGTATTTTGATTGGTCAGAAAAAGTCGTGGCAGGCCTCAGAGGAACCAATAGAGAACTTGAATTGCTGGTTGATCAGTTGCTAGAAAGAAGAAACGAAATAAAATAAAATTTATCAAGCCGTTCTATAATAGTAAATTAAATAGAAAGACACTTGATAGGATTAGCGATGTTGATGATCAACGCCGATTTTAAGGAACGTGTAGTAATTAACACTTACCTTCTTTCGTGGACCCCATCTCCCCAACCGCAAATTAAAAGAAAACCCCTTGATAGGATAGGTGATGAGGTTGCTCGTGCGACTTCAATTGTCGTTTATCAACCAAATTCTGCTTTTTCCGAGCATACCCATGGAGGAGGAGAGGAAATCTTGGTGCTAGAAGGCGTGTTTTCTGATGAGTCAGGGGACTATGGACCCGGATCCTACTTACGCAATCCCCCTGGGTCAAGACATACTCCACTATCGCAATCAGGCTGTACCTTATTTGTAAAGTTATGGCAATTCGCTGAGCAGGATAATGAAGTTATCAGAATAGATACTCATCATACTCCCTGGTATCAGGGGCTAGTGCCAGGTCTTCATGTCATGCCGCTTCATGAGTTTGATGGCGTCAATACTGCACTTGTCCATTGGCAACCTAATACAGTGTTTCAAGGACATACGCATCCTGGTGGAGAGGAGATATTTGTTTTAGAGGGTGTCTTTCATGATGAGTGGGGAAGTTATCCAAAGGGAACTTGGATTCGCAGTCCTCGCTACAGTCGACATACGCCTTTCACAAAAAGTGAGGGAGCTTTGATTTATGTGAAAACGGGCCATCTGGGAGCCGATTTCATCCCTTTGCCCTTTAGGGAAGATGTGTGATGCACTTATTTGGTATACGTGGAGAATAATATGTTGGTATTACTGGGTATTGCAGTCATTTTGGTTTTATTACTGGCGTTACTCTTTACGAATAATAAGGGGAAGACCTCAGACAATAATTCAATAAATACGCTTAAAGATGAGCTGAACAATTATCAAGGTCAGTTAACTGGGCGCCTTGATGGCATGATGATTCAGTCAAATCAAGTCTCTGAGAATATTAATTTATTGAAGACGCAGTTACAGGAAAAATTGGATCTAAAACTGACACAATTGTTATCAGAGGCCAGAGATGAGAGAAGGGTGACAACAGAAGCCCAATCAAAAGTCATTGATGAATTGCGATCGGATCTTAATCAACGTTTATCATTACTCACGCAAACCATTAACGATCAGTTAATGGGAACCAGTCAGCAACTCAGAGAAACCATACAAAAACGTCTTGGTGAGATTCAAGAGAGTAACGATAAAAAACTAGAGGAAATGCGTAGGACCGTAGATGAGAAGTTACATGCAACGCTTGAAGAGCGGTTAGGTGAAAAGTTTAAACTGGTATCAGAGCATTTAGATAAGGTGCATATTGGTCTGGGAGAAATGAAGCAACTGGCAGAGGGCGTGGGCGACTTAAAAAAAGTTTTTTCAAATGTAAAAACCAGAGGCACCTGGGGCGAGGTTCAATTGGGCAGCTTACTGGATCAAGTTCTCACACAGGACCAATATCAAAAGAATGTGATTACTATTCCAGGTTCTAATGACCCTGTTGAATTTGCTATCAAGCTACCCGGCGCTGATAAAGATTCTCAAGTATGGTTACCTATTGATGCTAAATTTCCGATAGAGGATTATCAACGCCTGGTTGAAGCAATCGATCAAGCGGATATGGAAAAAGCCGAGCTTTATGGTAGGCAACTGGAGCGTCGGGTCAGAGAGGAAGCAAAAACCATTAGGCAAAAATATATCCATGTTCCTGATACAACAGATTTTGCTATTTTATTTTTACCCACAGAGGGACTCTATGCAGAGATTCTGCGTCGTCCTGGATTGGTTGATAGTATTCAAAATGAACACCGTATTAGTATCGCTGGACCCACGACATTGTTAGCCATATTAAACAGTTTACAAATGGGCTTCAGGACATTAGCTATTGAACAACGTTCAGCAGAGATTTGGAAAACCCTCGGTGCGATTAAATCTGAGTTTTTGAAGTTTGGGGATGTGATTGAGGCAACCCGTAAAAAGTTAGATCAAGCTACTAAACAATTTGACGAGGTTGATCGTAGAACTCGGGTGTTGAAAAGAACCCTACGTGATGTTGAAGAACTGCCATCTGGCGAGATGCCATTGTTAAATCATTTGGAAGAGGCTGATGAATAAACAATCAGCTTCCCGTTTAATTGCCTTTAATAAGCCTTACGGTGTATTAAGTCAGTTCACACCAGAAGGGAAATGGAAATCATTAAAAGCGTTTATAGAGCTACCGGATTTTTATGCGGCGGGGCGACTTGATGCTGACAGTGAAGGTTTATTGTTGCTGACGAATGACGGTAAATTACAAGCTAAAATTGCGGATCCACAATTTAAATTAAATAAAACCTATTGGGTGCAAGTTGAAGGAATTCCCGATGATAATCAGTTAAGTAGTTTGCTTCATGGTGTTCAACTCAAAGATGGCTTAGCCAAAGCGGTAAGTATAAATACTTTACAGCCCCCCTTGATTTGGGAGAGAGTGCCGCCCATACGTTACCGTCAATCAATACCAACCTCATGGATTGAAATTGTTATTGCAGAAGGACGAAATAGGCAGGTACGCCGAATGACTGCAGCCATTGGCTTTCCGACTTTAAGATTGATTAGAGTTGCAATAGGTCCTTATCATCTCAATGACTTAGCCCTTGGTGATTGGCGTGAAGAAAAAATACTAACAAATTAAAAACACCACTTTATCCTTCTTATTGTGGATTCTCTATGAATAAACATTTTTGTTGTCCTCAGTGCGGAAACCTTCGTGGATTGTTTCCTGATTATTGTGAGTTTTGTGGTTCTTTAGAAACTCCTTTTGCACAAACTTCCTATATTAAGGTTGATCTTGAGAAAGGGATGCCAACGGTAGAGGAAGCCATTTCTTATTTTCAGCAATATCTGTTTCGCTCAGAGGAGTTAGGTGTACGGGCGTTATTGGTGCTTCATGGTTATGGCAGTTCAGGAGAGGGAGGACGTATTCGTAGACGCTTCAGAGAGCTTTTAGAGAGTAATGAATGGGCAAACCGGATTGATGAATTTGTTTATGGCGAAACTGCTCATCATTTGAAAAGCTTAAAACTGTCAGCAACACTAAAAAAAGAGTTAGAGAAAGAAAGATTTAGTTCAAATCCTGGCTGTACGTTACTATTACTAAAACACATTGATCTACATTTCTAGATTAAACAGCCTATTATTAATTTAATTATAGGCTAGATTAGTAGAGTAAATTGGGTGTCTTATAACCCTCATGACACCTTATGTATCTATGCCTGATAATCAGTTTAGATTTATCTGTCAATCAGGGATAATCCTGTCGCGTAGGTCTCACCATAATGTTACTGACATGAATATGAGGTGGTTGGTTTAAAGAAAATAGAATGGTATTTGCTACATCTATGGGTTCTAGCAATGGACCAAACTTTTCATTAAATATGTCTGTAACGTCATCTTTATATCCTGCAGCTTCTTGGAAACCACTCACAACTACCCCAGGTTCTATGAGAGTCACTCTGACTCCCTTAGGACCAATTTCTCGGCGAAGACTTTCTGTTAAGCAATGAACAGCAAATTTTGTGGCGCTATAGGTAGCGCCGAAAGGTGAGATATGTCGTCCGACAACGGATCCTATCACAATGATATCTGCAGGTTTTTTTGGAAAGTTTTTCGTCTGTTGTTCAACCATTCGTCTTGCTGCTTGCTGAAGAAGGGTTGTTGCTCCTGAGACATTTAATTTTAAGATCGCGTCAAATTGGGATAAATCAGCATCTTTTACCGATCCACTAAGGCCTCTACCAGCATTGGCGATTACGGCGTCAACGGGAGCATTAAAACGTGATTCAGCCAATTTAAACATCTCTTCTAAATGTTCAGGGTTAGTTGCATCTCCGGGTAATCCAATGAATTGACTGCCTAGTGATTGAGCAAGAGCTGCGAGTTTATCCTCACTGCGCGCATCACCAATTACCCGATAGCCGTCTTTAATTAGCAGTTCTGCCGTCGCTTTACCAATACCTGAGGTAACACCGGTAATGAGTACAACACGTGATTGGTTAGACATAACTTAACTCCAGTTGATTTAGTAAGGTACCTTATTAATCATAAACTCATTTAATATTAAATACAAGATTCATTATAAAAATAATTAAGACATATATTTTCTTTACGATAAATGACATTACATCTACTGATTAACTAATAACTGGACATATATTGGTTATTACTGTTAATCCATGTTTCACCGTTGTTTCTGTCCTGTTGAAATTGATTGGCTTGGTTAGTGTAGGCGTTCATCATAACTTGATTGCCCGACATAATATCCTGCCTTAATAGTTGCAATTGATTGACGAGTAACCCTGAAATCTGATTTCCAGCTTGTAGTACTTGCATTCTTCCCACCGCGTTTGTGTTCAGATTTTGAAGTGTCGCTAAGGATTGTTGTTCATTAACAAATTGACTACTTTCTAACCCGTATTGATTAAGAAGTGTCGTTACTTGGCTAAGTAAATTATTAGTCCATTGCTGTGATTTTTGACTATATTGCTGTAATGGTTGAGAGGGTAAACCATAGACAGTACTAGCATTATCTATCGTATTAAGTCTTGAGTAGTTCAGTCCTTGTGCAGAGCCCATTAGATTAATAAGTTGTGTTAACTGTTCTGACACACTGGGCCAAATTTGCTGAGGCAGTGTGGTGAGGTTTTTGACTTGGTTAGTAATGAGTTGAAGTTGTTGGGCGGTTTGTGTGGTGGCTTCAGTCAGTTGATTAACGGCAGTGGCTTCTTGTATCATTTGCTCGGGCAATGTAGCGCCCGTCAGAGAGCTGATTCCGCCACCACCTGCCAGGCATAAATGTGAATAAAAAGATAAAAAAAAGAGAAAGTATTTAAATAGATTTTTCATAGTGGGCTAACCAATATTCTGCAGCGGGAAGAAGTTGTTTTTCCTTTAGCCAATGGTAAGGCCATATATTTCCCCATTGTTTGTGTAACAGGTATATTTGCTCACGGCTTTTTTTATCCGATACCCCTAAAAAGGCCAATTCAACTTCGGTTAAACCTAATTCAAACAGACGTTTTCCTTGAGGGTGAATCATATAGTATTGTTTTTTACTGATTGCTTGGCTAATAATGTCAATTTGCTTGTCATTTAAACCAATTTTTTCATACAGCGGTTTGACAGTGGGGGTTTGTGATTCACGGTTTGGTAATAAAATTTTTGTTGGACAGGATTCAAGTATCAGTTCAAGTAACCCCGATTGGGTAAAATCACTAATACTTTGTGTTGCAAAAATCACAGCCACATTGAGCTTACGAAGAGTTTTTAACCACTCTCTAAAAGTTTGTCTGAAAAAAGGATGGTCAAGAACTACCCACGCCTCATCCAAAACTATAAAAGTAGGTTCTCCCGTAAAAGCGCGTTGAATGCGATGAAAAAGATAAGTCAAAGTGGGCAATACGATGGCTTCGCCTTTTTGCAGCAATGATTCCATTTCAAATACTTGAAATGGATGATTTAAAAATAAATCTTTATCACCATCAAATAATTCCCCAGTAACCCCTTGTAACGTATAAAAGTGTAACGCTTGTCGAAGATCAGTATTCTGGATGAGCGTAACAAAATTCGTCATGGTCCTCTCTGCACTGGACTCACTGCTCATTTGTAATTGTTTGAGTGCACGAAATATCTCCTCACGATAGGAGGCGGTCAGAATAATACCTTGTAATTCACAAAGTAATTCAACCCAACTTTGAATAAACTGTATTTCATTGTTTTCATTTAAATAGGCCAGGGGACAAAGACGTATTTCTTGAGTGTCAGTTGATAATTCATGATGTATACCGCCACATGCCATTACCAGTGTTTGTGAGGAATAGCCTTTATCAAAGACAAAAACCTGCGCTTTGGGATAGCGAAATTGTTGAGCGATTAAAAAGCATAATAAGGTAGATTTACCAGCGCCTGTTGGTCCTAAAATTAGTGTGTGCCCTACATCTTCAGCATGAAGACTCAACCGAAAAGGTGTCGCCCCTGTTGTCACAGTCATGGCAAGAGGTGGACTGAATGAAGGATATAAGGGATTAGGATGGTATTGAGATCCAGACCAAATTGAGGTGAAAGGCAACAAATGACATAAATTAAGCGTATTAATTAAAGGCCGTCTAACATTAGCAAAATAATTTCCTGGCATCGAACCTAACCAGGCTTCCATGGTGTTAATCTGTTCCAAACGGGCATTTAAACCTTGCTGATGGATTAGCTTCATTAAAAGACGAGTTTGTTCAATTAATTTGGTTTCCTCAGGATGGCTTAAGATAAGTACAGCGGTAAAGTAACCGTACCGAACAAGGCCACTATTAACTTCGCTGATCGCGGCAATGGCTTCACTTGCCATATCATCGGCATCATGGTTTATGTGAGTTGCTTCACTACCAGCCTGTTCACGTAATACGTTTAAAGCACTTTTTCTCTTCTGACTCCAGCGAGCGCGATATTGATTCAACGTTTTAAGAGCATTTTCTTGATTCAGAAAAATAAATCGAGAACTCCATCGGTAAGAGAGCTCTTGTCGTGACAGAAAATCCATCATGCCAGGATAGGATTGAGCAGGATAACCTTCCAGCGCAATAACTTGTCTTGGTATTTGGTTAATTGTAGGAATAAATCCCGTTACGATGTCGACGCCCCCAATAAGGCTATCTAAATAAAATGGCACTTCTGGGAGAACCAATTCGTGAGATTCTTGGTGTACACAGTAATTTAATTGGTTAATCAATTCACTGGTAATGCCGTTTTTTATTTTCTTTTCTATAAGTCGATTGAGTTGTAATACATGACTTAATCGATCTTCAAGTTGGTTTATTTTTTCATTAAATACCTTAAGGTAGTAGCTAGCGTCAGCTTCTACATCTTGATTCATAAAAAGCTGACTGGCATGGCGTGCCCCGTTTATGGGAGGGTGCCAAGTAAGGATTAATATACTGTCATTTACGTAACGGTTTGAGGAATCCTTAAATTGTTCAATTCTTACAGCTTCAATAAGCTCTGTTGTCGCATCTTTGAATGTATCTTTTTCGGTAAGCAATTGGGCTGGCGTTCGAAATACATCACAGTGAATCATCCAACCCTCATCCAGAGATAGTATCTGATTTAAATGTGTTGCCAGCCAGTTCATTTCTCCAGCGCTTGCCGAGTCCAAATCTGGACCTTGGAAACGCCATCCCGCAAGATATCCTCCGCTCTTTGTTAACACAACGCCAGGTGCGATTAATCCAGCCCAGGGCAATAAGTCGGTGGCGCTAAGCTTTTTTTGTCTAAATGCATTGAGTGACCACATATTAAGCCCAATTTGATGGACGAGCAAAAGGCGTTGCCCGGGCAGGATAGTCCCTTTGAAACCGAAGATGTCTTAAAGTAATTTGACTTAATTGAGGATCGTATCGAGCAGCTTCACCAATTAATACTTGACCTATTACCCATAATCCCACTCCGACTAGTGCTGACCAGAGATGTGGTAAGGAGAGGATAAAAATACCACACACAATTATTAACATTAACGATAAATGTCTCTCGCCACCCATAATAAGTAGAGGACGATTTAAAGCCCGATAAAGTGGGACTAATTGGTATTGTGATTGGGATTTACTCATGAAACCAGAGCTCCTGTTAGACCTAATGCCATTAAAAAGTTATTACCCAGTACAATCATGGCAACTCCTAATACAACAAAAAGGGCACGTTTGGCTATACCGCCCAGTTCTTCGCCAAATACCAAGGCAGCGCCGGTGGCTAAAAAGGCGATAACACTAATTCCAGTGGCAACAGGACCTGTTAAGTCATCTTGGAGAGTTTTGATGGGGGTGTCCCAAGGCAGGCCTCCCATTGTGGTCGCGTAGCTGGTTAGAGGTAACCAAAGAAAGCTGAGTAGTAGTGGGAAACGAAAGGTTTTGTGTAAACGATGAATCATAATCAGCTCCAGAAAAGAGATCATAATTAATCGACTGAGTTGGAAAAAAAGCATAATTGTCTAAATGGTAGTGGTCAATATTGTAGCTATGACAATATTTCATTTCACTGACCTGTCGACCTTGAGTGGTTTTATTGATAACAATAATTAAATCCACAGTATGAGCAATAAGTTGCCGGTTAATCGCAACACCATCCTCTTCAATAAGTTGCTCTAGTCGCAATAACGCTCCTAGCGCATCATTAGCATGCAAGGTGGAAATTCCACCAGGATGACCCGTATTCCAGGATTTTAAAAGCGCTAAAGCTTCTTTACCTCGTACTTCTCCGACAATAATGCGATCAGGGCGTAAGCGCATTGTGGTTTTAAGTAGTTGTGTAAGATTAATATGATCCGTGCTAACCATTGAGATGCTATTAAAGGAATTGGCTTGTATTTCTGGGGTATCTTCTAAAAGAATTAGCCTTTCTTTTGGGAATCGACTTTGTATTTCTTTTAATAATGCATAGGTTAACGTTGTTTTTCCACTCCCGGTTCCTCCTACAACTAAAATATTGTGATGTTCAGTAATCGCGTAAATAAGCTGATCGTATTGATTGAGTGTTATAACGCCTTGTGTGACATAGTCTATTAACGAAAGGGGTTGGTTTAAGGGTTTTCTTATAGCAAATATAGGATGTTTAACTACGGGTGGAATTACTCCCTCAAAGCGTTCATGATTAAAAGGCAATTCACACTCAAGGATAGGCGTTTGATCATCAACTTTGGTTTGTTTTAGACTTGCTAAAGTTTCAATAGCGAGCTGCACTTGAAGTTTATCTAAACTTTCCTTTTTACATAAACCTTGATCACGATGATCAATCCATACATGACCGTCAGTGTTATAAAGTATTTCATGGATATTGGGATCATTTAGGTAGCCAAGAACAACAGGACCGAGATATTTTTTTAGGGCATCACGCTGTCTGTTTTGAAATTCATGACGGTTGTTGTGCATAACTATTCCAATAATGAGGGGAGGGCATAAACCAGCTTGGCTTTTGCTTTAATAGAGGCAAGCGGGATGGGACCAAAATACCTTGAGTCATAAGAACGGGTCGGATTATTGCTTCCATAAACCCAAAATGTATTTGGTGAAAGAATAAAGCTCTTTTCAAGAGAGTATTTACTCGGTCTACTGTTAAGGATATGGCTCTCATTAAGTAATAATTGATTAATATGCACTCCTTGGGTATTCATTGAGACCCTATCACCTGGAACACCAACAATAGTTTTGATCAAATAAGGTTTACAGCTTTCGTGTAATGAGGTAACTGATATAGGACGACAAAAGATAACATGATCTCCTTTTTTTGGTATTGATGTTAGAGGAAGTATTTCCCAAATTCCTATGCTTTCCGAGTTGCTGTAATTTAAGCGATAATTTGAAAAAAGTAATAAAGACATAAGAACAAAAGGAAAAACCACAAAGAGTATGATGAAACTATTTTTCATGATGGTGTTTCTTTGGGTTGACTAAAAATATTGACTGGTGGTAACAACTTACGATGAAAGAGCTCTTCTTCAAAATAACGAATTTTTTTAGCATATATTGGAGAATGTCCTGTCACCATAATCAAGGCATGATCGGATGGTAAGCGCATGACTTCGTCGGCTGTGAGAAGAGCTCTTGCTGTATAGTGAATACTTTTCGAGGTATGGTTTAACATCAGCGAGAAACGTGAACCAGAGAATTGATGTTGAGACTGACCAAGTGTCTGGTTACCTAACGTTCTAGACAGTAATTCTGCAGTATCGATTTTGTTGGGCGCGTAGGCTACCCGAATATGACAGTTACTCATAATGGATTCATTTTTTCCATAGGCTGCATATAACTGACTAATGTCTTGAATAATTAATACTGCTTTTAGGCCATAGCCAGCAATAAATGCTAAGGATTCTTCAAAGATATCGAGCTTGCCAAGACTAGGAAATTCATCCAGTAACAATAAAAGTCGATATTGATATTGCGTTCTACCTTGACCTTGCCTATCAAAATCCATTTTCTCTGTAAGCCGTCTTACTACTTGATTGATGATTAAACGTGTTAATGGTTTTAATCGGTCTTTGTCTGAAGGTGGGACAATAAGGTACAGTGTGCTTGCCTCTTGCATAAGACTCTCAATGGAAAAATCCGATGTTCGGGTATTTTCTGCGATCACTTCATCTTTGTATAAGGAAAGAAATGAAAGTGCCGTTGAAAGTACGCCTGAAGCTTCATTTGGTGCTTTATTAAGAAAACTTTGTGCTGATTGAACAATGATTGGGTGTGGAGAATGGCCAAGGTGGAGTGTATTTTGTATTTCTTTCATGATTTGTTCAAGACTTTTGCCTGGAGTAGACAAAAGGGACTGAACACGGCTCAGAGATTTATCTGTTTCTGCATAGAGCACGTGTAAAATGACGCCTACCAATAAATCAAACCCTGTTTTTGTCCAATGATCGTTTAGACCGCGGCCGTCGGGATCAACAATCATAGTGGCAATATTTTGTACATCTCGAGTTTCAAATTCACTGCCCAAGCGAATTTCTTTAAGTGGATTAAAACGGTGAGATTCACGGGATGTGGGTTCAAACTTAAGAATACGCTGTTTTAAAACCTGTTGTCGATAGCCGCTAGTGTGATGAAAGTTTTCTCCCTTTATATCATGTACCAGAACAGAATTAGTCCACTCTAATAAAGTAGGTATCACAATACCCACACCTTTACCGCTACGAGTTGGTGCAAACACCATAATATGCTCATCACCTTGATGCCTTAAATAGTAATACGATCTATTGTGTTTAATGGAACCCAAATACACACCACCCTGCTGACTTGAGCTCAATAAACCAGTATCAATGACCTGTTGTTTACTTGCCCAGTGTGCTGAGCCTAAGTGAGTCTGACCATATAAAGAGAGATAGTCTTGTTTTTGGTGCCGGTATAAAACACCAAGAACAGTAAGGCTAATAAGAGTCTTAATTAGATGATTCAGCGTTATATTAATAGTAAAGAAGAAAACATAAAGGGTAATGGTTGACGATTTATTTGGGAGTACCCAATCCAGTAAAAACCAAAGACAGAAGACAATTACAATGAAGAGAATGATTTTACTTTGAACCGGTGCATGAATAGATTGGGTTGAAGGGGACATGGAGTGGAATGGATCTCTAAATGAGAGACTAAATAGGATGTTCCATATTTTCTATTAGCCACTGTTGATGAAGAAATTTGGCGGCCTCAATACCTTGAGAAATAGCCAATTCAATGTTTTTTGAGTCATCTCTTAATAAATTAATCCAGTGTCCTGTATAGGCCAGATGTTGTTCTTCAGATTGGTCATGTCTTTGGGCGTTAAAGTGAAGCCCTAATTCACGACAAAGAAGATAGGATCCAATCTCTGCAGTAATTTCTTCTATACAATAGACTAAGCTGCCAAATGTCCCCTCTTGATTTCTTGCTAAACGCCTTTCGTTTCCTGATGCATGAGCCAATTCATGGGCAAGTGTGCTATCTCTGCCATAGGCTGTAATAAATTGATGCGCCAAGGGAAGTCGTATCATATCGATATGTGGCGCATAGTAAGCCACATCTGAGGAGGTTTCAATGATTTTTACACCCATTCTTTTTGCAATCACCTCAAGGGGTTGATTGTTATTTTTATTGATAGGATCTTGAGTGATTTCCTCTAATGGTGGGATGCCGATGAGTTGTTCTGCATTAAATACTCGTGCGCTTTTAAACCAGATTGATTGGCTTAGATTGTTTTCTTGTTGAGGCTTTAAGTCACAATCTCTGACGTCAGAACGGTATTTTTGAATAATGGGTATATAAATGATCGTACCGCGTTCTTGCGGTCTAATGCTCCAGCCTGCCTGTTGTGCTTGATGAAACCCCATCCATCGTGGATCTTGATAACCGTTGAGTTCACCTGTCAAAGACAAATAAAGAGCATTTAACCCAGAGTAGGATTGTTTTGTCACTGGATTATGGGGTTTTGATAATTGCACACCATATTTAGCTCGCCATGGCTTTTGCCAAGGGGGAAGTTGCTGATTCTTCACTAACGTGAATAATTTTTTAATAAATTCCTGAAGAACACTGTTTTTATGATGAGGCATATATTGACTCGTTTGTTGATAAACCTAATCACACTGCCTGGAAATGATGATTTTTTGATCTGGTAAAAAGGAGATAATATGGAAGTAAACTGTAAAACTTAACGTAAATAATAATTAAGTTATTGAATTAATTGTATAATTTACATTATAAGTTAAACTTATAGTTTAAATTTTTAGGGCTAAATTTACTTCTTATAATTCACAGTGTTGATCTTAGGTAAGATTCTTGAAATGGTATTTTTTATTTTTGACAGGTGAATTATGGCGATTTATAACTTTAGCGCAGGACCTGCAGTACTTCCGGAACCGGTTATTAAACAAGCTCAAGAGGAGTTGGTTAATTGGCATGGTAGTGGAATGTCAGTAATGGAGATGTCTCACCGTGGACCTGAATTCATGTCGATACACGAAGAGGCAAAAAACGATTTAAGAGAGTTATTAAATATACCCAGTAATTACCAAATACTCTTTTTACAGGGTGGGGCTAGCCAACAGTTTTCTATGGTGCCCATGAATCTTGCAACTGTTAATAATGAAGTTGATTATTTACATACAGGTGAGTGGTCAAAAAAAGCCATTGCAGAGGCAAAAAAAATAGCAAAGGTCAATATTGTTGCCAATGCAGAAGATAAACAATTTACCTACGTACCTGATTTTGCAGGTTGGCAATTAAATCCTAAGGCTGCCTATTTACATATAACACCCAATGAAACTATTGGTGGTGTTGAATTTTATGATCTGCCAAACAATGTTCAAGTGCCAATTGTGGCTGACATGTCATCAACCATACTTTCACGACCAATGGATATCAGTCGTTATGGCATTATTTATGCAGGAGCTCAAAAGAACATGGGTATTGCAGGACTGACTACAGTCATCATTCGCGATGACTTAATCGGTCATGCGAAAGCAGGTACGCCAGCAATGATGGACTATAAGATTCATGCGGACAATGATTCCATGTACAACACGCCACCGGCTTACTCAATCTATATGGCAGGCTTAGTGTTCAAATGGCTCAAGCAAACAGGTGGTCTTGATGCGATGGCCAAGCTTAATCAACAAAAGGCTACGTTAGTGTATGACACCATAGATCAAAGTCACGGATTCTATCGCTCACCAGTAGCTAAGCAGAACCGTTCATGGATGAACATACCCTTTACATTACAAAATGACACTTTAGATAAACCATTTTTGAAACAAGCAGAAGAACAGGGTTTATTACAGTTAAAAGGGCATCGCTCTGTGGGTGGAATGAGGGCGTCCATATACAATGCCATGCCAATGGCTGGCGTAGTGGCATTAACACAGTTTATGAAGGAGTTTCAAAAGCAAAATGGCTAATATATTTTCTATACAAACACTCAACAAGATTTCTCATGAGGGATTAAAACGTTTTCCGCAACCTCAATATTTAATTGCCAATGAAGTAGAAAAACCTGATGCCATTCTTGTGCGCTCACAGAGTATGCATGACATGGTTATCCCCCCTTCGGTAATTGCTATCGCAAGAGCGGGTGCTGGAACCAATAATATTCCTATACCCGCGATGAGCGAGAGAGGAGTTCCGGTATTTAATGCAGCAGGAGCCAATGCTAACGCTGTTAAAGAATTGGTGCTCTCTGGCATGTTGATGGCTGCGCGTAACATTATTCCATCATTACAATTTACAGCCTCCTTAAGAGGAGATGACGCCACATTGCATAAGCTCGTGGAGGATGGTAAGAAAAACTTTGTTGGTTCAGAACTTAAAGGACGGGTTCTTGGCATCGTTGGGCTTGGTGCTATTGGTCGATTAGTGGCTGATATGGCCTTGGCTCTTGGCATGAAAGTCTATGGTTTCGATCCTGAAATCACCGTCGATGCCGCATGGAGTCTATCTGCTTCTGTTAAAAAATCAAATTCAATCGAAGAGTTGTTACGCCACTGTGATTTTGTCAGTTTACATGTCCCTTTGTTACCAGCAACACGTGGATTAATTAATGCTCAGCGACTTGCAGCACTGAAAAAGAATGCCATATTACTTAATTTTTCACGTGATGCAATTGTGGATACGGAAGCTGTAGTTGCAAGTTTAGAGAATAAACACTTACGTTATTATGTTTGTGATTTTCCGGAGGTAAAACTACAAGGGCACCCACAGGTTATTGCTCTTCCTCATCTTGGCGCTTCAACCAATGAGGCAGAAGAGAACTGCGCTGTGATGGTAGCCGATCAGGTTAGAGATTATCTAGAGCATGGAAACTTAACCAATTCTGTTAACTTTCCCAATATTGTCATGGCCCGTGAATCCTCCCATCGTCTTAGTATTGCGCATAACAATGTGCCCAATATGCTTGGACAGATTTCAACAACCTTGGCTAAGGCCTCAGTAAATATTCATAATATGATGAATAAGTCTCGCGGGGACCTTGCTTACACGCTGGCTGATAATGATTCACCGATCAGTGAAAAAGTACTCAAAGAATTAAGAGCTATTCCAGGCGTATTGCTGGTTAGAAATCTACCTTTGTTGGACCTCTAAAAGAGGAATAACCCCCTCCAAACCTACCCATGTTAATGCATGGGTAGCTTCTTTTTTAACAACAGGTTTTGCATGAAAGGCGATACTGATATCTGATTCTTTCATCATCAGTAAGTCATTGGCTCCATCGCCAATAGCAACAACTTGTTTTGGATTGTTTTGTTGGCTAAGAATAGTCCTAAGCCAATAGGCTTTACCCTTAGCATCAACAATATCGCCTAAAACCCGACCCGTTAAATACCCGCTCTTAATTTCCAAAGTATTGGCTTTGGCATGAGTAATATTAAGACGTTTTTGCAGTTTTTCGGTGAAAAAAGTAAATCCACCGGACACCAAGAGAGTCTCTATTCCTCGCTGATGAAGATGCGCTAACATGGTTTCACCACCTGGAGTAATTTGGAGTCTTTTAGTATAAACCTCCATTAAAGCTGATTCTGGTAAGCCCTCAAGTAAGCCCACACGACGTCGAAGACTTTCTGCGAAATCGATCTCACCGCGCATCGCGCTTTCTGTAATTTCAGACACTTTGGATTTTATACCCATGAAATCAGCAATTTCATCGATACATTCAATCGTAATTAATGTTGAATCCATATCCATTACAACCAAAGAAATATCAGAGAGCGTTCTGTCAGTTGGTATTTGAGCCAGATCGAAGGAATGAGAAATAGCCAAATCCTGAAGATGGTTGTTAATAGTAGTAGAAGGTAAATAAATCAGGGAATCATTGAATTGGTTAACCTCGTAATTGACGGTCAACAGATCAATCAGTTGTGGAGTAAAAGGAGTAGGGGACTGTAATACAGTAAGAGTTGGTGACATAAAAAAACTACAATAAGGGTCAGGGGAAACCCTTATTGTAGCAAGAAGTGTGATGCTAAGTGGTTAGGTTTAATTAGTTAGTTTTGAGCTCTTTTGAGTCATGATGATTGGCCATGGCAATTGCGTAACCATGTACGCGCTGTTGTGCACGTAATAAACGGCTTTTTTGCTCTTCAATACGGTTTAAATCAAGTGCAATTTGATCCTGCGCATTATGGGCAAGATCATTTTGATATACGGAGTGGAGTAAGGCTAATTG
>JAGXAW010000025.1 GCA_018971415.1 Betaproteobacteria bacterium | reverse complement strand
TCTTTTTTGTAAAAGCCAGCGCCTGTTTTTGATCCTAAAGCACCCTTAGCAATTAATGCTTCGACTATTTTGGGAGTACTAAAATGTGCATGAAAAGGATCCTCTGGCAGGTAGTCCTGTAGTGTTTTGACCACATGCATCAGCGTATCAAGACCCACCACATCGGCAGTTCGATAGGTGGCGGAACTTGCGCGGCCTAATTTTTTTCCAGTGATATCGTCCACCACATCAATGGCTAATTGATAGCGCTCCGCTTCAATAAACGTAAACAAGACATTGGCAACACCAATACGATTGGCGATAAAGTTAGGCGTGTCCTTCGCGCGAATAACCGATTTACCAAGTGAGGTGGTGATAAAACTTTCAAGATGATCTAATAACTCAGAATGGGTATGCTCTGTTGCGATCAGTTCAACAAGATCCATATAACGTGGGGGATTGAAAAAATGGATGCCGCAAAATTGACCACGTTTTTCAGTGGGAAGATACTGTGCGAGGGTGTTAAGAGACAACCCTGAGGTGTTTGAGGCGAGAATGGATTGAGGGGATAAAAAAGGAGCAATTCTTTGATAAAGACTTTTTTTCCACTCTAATTTTTCACCAATCGCTTCAATGATTAAATCACATTCAGTTAATCGTTGCAGATGTTCATCATAATTAAGTGGCGTGATATTTTGCAAAACTGTCTGATCACCAAGGGGTGTGGGTTTGATTTTCTTAAGGTGTTCTAGAGCACCTTTTGCAATGGCGTTTTTGTTATCACTGTTTTGATGAGCAAGATCAAACAAATACACTTCTATGTTTAAGTTGCTAGAGTGCGCTGCAATTTGCGCGCCCATCACCCCTGCCCCTAATACGGCCACTTTTTTGATCACTACATTTTTTTCTTTCATATACTCACACCGTGAATGAATTATCTAATGGCCTCAACAATGGCGTTGCCCATTTCTTGGGTTGTTGCTTGTCCTTGTAAATCAGGAGTTTTGGGTCCGTTTAACAAAACATGTTCCATGGCTTGAATAATGGCATCGTGGGCTTTTTTATAACGCGGCTCGGTGCCCAGAAAATCAAGCATTAAGGCCCCAGACCAGATCATGGCCACGGGATTGGCTATGTTTTGCCCAAAAATGTCAGGCGCTGATCCATGAACTGGCTCAAAGAGGGATGGAAATTGTCTTTCAGGATTTAAACTCGCCGAGGGAGCTATGCCAATGGTCCCAGTACAAGCAGGACCCAAGTCAGAGAGAATATCTCCAAATAAATTAGAGGCAACCACCACATTAAAGCGCTCTGGGCTTAATACAAAACGGGCCGCTAAAATATCAATATGGTACTTATCCCATTTAACCTCAGGATAGTGTTTGGCCATGGCCTCTACACGCTGATCCCAATAAGGCATACTGATTGAGATACCGTTAGATTTGGTGGCGGAAGTAAGGTGTTTTTTGGGGGTCTTTTGAGCAAGATCAAATGCGTATTGCAATACCCGATCAACGCCATGACGTGAAAATACCGATTCTTGGACTACCACTTCTCTCTCGGTATTGGGGAACATGATTCCACCGATCGATGAGTATTCACCTTCAGTATTCTCTCTAACCACCCAAAAATCGATATCCCCAGGTTTTTTACCAGCCAGCGGTGGGGTAATGCCAGGCATCAGACGCACAGGCCGCAGATTAATATACTGATCAAACTCGCGACGAAATTGAATCAGTGAACCCCAAAGAGAAATATGATCGGGAACAACGGCAGGCCAGCCTACTGCTCCAAAATAAATAGCCTCTACGCCAGCTAACTGACTCTTCCAGTCATCTGGCATCATTTTGCCATGACGTGTCCAGTATTCTTGGCAAGCCCAGTCAAAGTGTGTAAATTCTATATTGATATTGTGTAATTTTGCGGCCTTGGCCACCGCTTTGAGTCCCTCAGGCATCACCTCTTGGCCAATACCGTCGCCTGGGATAACAGCAATTTTGTGTTGAGTCATTGTTGAGAGTAATAAATTGTCATAAATCATAAGTTTAACTCAATGTATGATAGAAAATAAGTCTAAAAAAGCATAACGAAATAAGAATAAGTAATTAAAAGCATAGATTTAACAACAAGGAGGAAGGTATGTCTCAAATTACAATCAATGGTATTAGCGTAGAAAATCCCTTTAAGTCACGTTATGAGAATTTTATTGGTGGAAAATGGGTAGCTCCCGTGGACGTTCAATACTTCTCCAATATTACCCCCATCACCAATCAGCATTTGTGTGACATACCGCGCTCAAACAGTAAAGATATTGAGCTGGCTTTGGATGCGGCCCATAAGGCGAAGGACGGATGGGCGAAAACTTCACCCACTGATCGCGCCAATATTTTGCTTAAAATCGCTGATCGCATTGAGGTCAATTTAAAAACCATTGCCACTGCTGACACATTGGATAATGGCAAGCCCATTAGGGAGACCATGGCCGCAGATATTCCCTTAACCATCGATCATTTTCGCTACTTTGCGAGCTGCATTAGAAGTGAAGAAGGTTCAATTGCTGAGATTGATCATGAAACCTATGCCTATCATTTTAAAGAGCCCCTTGGCGTTGTCGGTCAAATTATTCCTTGGAATTTCCCGATTCTCATGGCCGCCTGGAAGCTCGCTCCTGCCTTAGCCGCTGGTAATTGTGTGGTGCTTAAACCCGCAGAGCAAACCCCGGCTTCATTACTAGTGGTTATGGATTTAATTGCCGATCTCTTGCCGCCTGGGGTACTCAACATTGTTAATGGTTATGGTCTTGAGGCAGGTAAGCCTCTCGCTTCGAATTCTCGTATTGCTAAGATTGCTTTTACTGGCGAGACCACCACGGGTCGTTTGATTATGCAATATGCATCACAAAATCTGATTCCTGTGACCTTGGAATTGGGTGGTAAAAGCCCAAATGTCTTTTTTGCGGACGTCATGGATCAAGATGATGCCTTTTTTGATAAATGCTTAGAAGGTTTTGCCATGTTTGCACTCAACCAAGGCGAAGTCTGTACCTGTCCTTCACGGGCATTAATTCAAGAATCCATCTATGAGAAATTCATCGAACGCGCCATTAAACGGGTTGCTGCAATTAAAATGGGTAATCCGTTAGATCCCTCAACCATGATTGGCGCACAAGCATCAAGTGAACAATTGGAAAAAATCCTCTCCTATATTGACCTTGGGAAAAGCGAAGGCGCGCAGTGTTTAATTGGTGGCGAGCAGCAAAAACACAGTGGTGATCTGGCCAATGGTTTTTACGTTAAACCAACGGTATTTAAAGGACACAATAAAATGCGTCTATTCCAAGAGGAGATTTTTGGTCCTGTGCTATCTGTTACCACCTTTAAAGACGAGGCGGAGGCTCTGCAAATTGCCAATGACACCCTCTATGGTTTAGGTGCTGGCGTGTGGAGTCGTGATGGAAACACAGCCTTTAGGATGGGTCGGGCGATTAAAGCGGGCCGCGTCTGGACAAACTGTTATCACCTCTACCCAGCTCATGCCGCCTTTGGTGGTTATAAACAGTCAGGGATAGGCAGGGAAACCCATAAAATGATGTTGGACCATTATCAGCAAACTAAAAATCTGCTGGTCTCCTACTCGCCCAATGCCTTAGGTTTTTTCTGATTTGTCCATCAATACAAAGAGGGCTTCGGCCCTCTCACTGTGTCTAATAAAGGCTCTTTATGACAACTGTTACCCGTGTTTCTGTGACCCCGGCAGCATTATCGGTCATTGAGGAATTAAAACAAATCCATGGTAATGACTTGTTGTTTCATCAATCAGGCGGCTGCTGCGATGGCAGTGCGCCGATGATTTTTCCGGCTAAGGAGTTTTTGGTTGGTGACTCTGATGTTCAATTGGGTGAAATTGGTGGTGTCCCCTTTTACATGCATCGCAGTCAATTTGCCTATTGGGAGCATACTCACTTAATCATCGATGCGATTAAGGGCAATGGTGGCATGTTTTCTTTAGAGCGGCCAACGGGCATGCGTTTTATTACCCGATCACGACTCTACAGTGACGAGGAATTACAACAATTGCCACCACTAAAATAAAAAAATCCCTTACCGGGCACAGCGCCGCAGTAAGGGACAAGGGGGAAGTTTAACTACGCTGCAACTTGCTGCATCAGATTACTCTCAATTTTTTCTTGGGCATCGCGTAAGGCTGTTCTTAAGCCCTCTTCAATCACTGGATGATAAAACGGCAACTCAAGAATTTGACTGACCGTTAAGCCCAATTGGTGTACCCAAGCGAGTAAATGGGCTAAATGTTCTGCATCAGGCCCAATCATTTCAGCACCCAATAAGAGACCGCTCTCTCGATCGGCGTAGATACGCAACATACCTTTGTTTTTCAGCATGACACGACTGCGACCTTGATTGTTAAAGTTAACTTGGCCAATCACCACTTGCTGGGGGTTAAGGTCACTGTAACGACTACCTATCGTGGCTATTTGTGGATCAGAAAACACCACACCCATGGGGCTACGCCGCAATCCTTGATGGATTTTCGGAAAACTCGCTGCATTTGTGCCGGCGATTTTTCCTTCATCTGCGGCCTCATGCAACAGTGGGACATCATGGTTGGCATCTCCTGCAATAAAAATATGACTCTCACCACACTGCATGGTGTTTCTATCAAAGACGGGAATACCACGTTGATCGAGTTCTATGTGGGTCGCCTGAAGATTCAGTGATTTCACGTTGGGTGAGCGCCCTGTTGCGGCAATCACGTAATCCACAACAACGCTCTTCGTCTGTCCGTCAGGGGTCACAAAACGAATTTCCACTTGGTTACCGATACGCTTTACCGAGACCTCTTTGGTATCTGCATACAAATTCATTTCTTGACCAATGATTGAAAGTGCCTCTTGTCTCACCACTGGGTCACTAATTGGGCCAATTAAATTGTCTCGGCCAAATAAGTGCACATTCACCTTTAAGCGATGTAAGGCTTGCCCCAATTCCAAGCCAATCACGCCTGGACCAAAGATCGCCACAGACTGAGGTAAATCATTCCAGGAGAAGACATCATCATTAACAATAACGCGATCTCCAAGCTCCTTTAAAAAAGGCAAAATAACGGGCGATGAGCCTGTGGCAATAACGGCCTTGTTAAAGGTTACTTTAGTATGCTCATCAATCATTAACTGATTGGGGCTCACAAAGCGGGCAAAGCCTTTTATCTTGTCTTTCTCGGGGATGGCGTCCACGCCCTCCAAGACAAAGCCCACAAAACGGTCTCTTTCAGATTTAACCCGCTCCATAACGGCTTTGCCATTGACGGTAGGTTCATGAGATGACTGTAAGCCAAAGGGTGCTAAGCGAGCATGAGAGTGCATGGCCTCTGCTGCAGCGATGAGAAGTTTACTTGGCATACACCCTACTCGCGCGCAGGTTGTACCGTAGCTGCCCCCTTCAATAATCAGGGCCTGTTGATGATTGGCTTTAATAGCACGGTAGGCTGCAAGCCCTGCGGTTCCAGTACCTATAATGACATTGTCAACGGTTATGTTTCTCATGATTCTTCTCCAAAAGAGACTGTTGGTTTAGGCCGCTTTAATCGATTGACGTTGAACCCATTGCTGCAATTCATCGGCACCACCGATATGCTGACCATTAATAAAGACCTGTGGCACCGTGCCTCTTTGCGTAATGGCGCCTAAGGTTTTTGAGCGAATCGCCACGGGTAAGGTGATTTCGGCGTATTGATAACCTTGTTCAGCCAATATGGCTTTTGCTCTAGCGCAATGTGGGCAGCCATCTCGGGTTAAGATCGCCACTTGATCCGGTTTTTTGGCATTGGGATTAATAAAATTCAACATGGTATCGGCATCTGATACTTCGAAAGGATCACCTTCTTGATCAGGTTCAATAAACTGTTTAATCACCACGCCATCTTTAACCAACATAGAGTAGCGCCATGATCTCTTACCAAACCCCAATGTGCTTTTATCCACTAACATGCCCATGCCTTCGGTAAAGGTGCCATTGCCGTCAGGAATCATGGTGATGTTACTGGCCTCTTGATCTTTAGCCCATTCGTTCATAACAAAGGTGTCATTGACTGAAACACAGAGGATTTCATCCACCCCGTTTTCATGAAAGGCAGGGGCAAGCTCGTTGTAACGAGGTAAATGTGTGGAAGAACAGGTTGGAGTAAACGCACCTGGTAAAGAAAACACCACCACAACTCTGCCTTTGAAAATACTGTCTGAATGAATGCTTTTCCATTCATTACCCACACGAATAGGAAAAGTGACTGAGGGAACGCTCTTACCTTCATAATTTGTAAACATATAAAAATCTCCTTCATTAAGTGAATAAATGCTGCTGTTGTGATCACTTTATAGAGGGGCGTATAATAAATCCAATTGATTGTTATTAATTAGTTGATAGTTAAAATCTATCAGTAAGTGATTAGGGTAAAATCCATGAATATCAATGAGTTAAGGTTTTGCGTTGCCGTCGCTCAGGAAAAAAACTTTCGTAAAGCGGCAGAGAAATGTTTTGTCAGTCAGCCCGCCCTCTCTACTGCAATTCAAAAGTTTGAGGATGAATTGGGCATTAAAATCTTTGAGCGCAGTAAAACCAGTGTCAATTTAACCGCTGTGGGTGAAAGCATTATTGGTCAATGTGTAAAAATACTTGAAGAAATAGAACAACTTAAAATACTGGCAAAACAAGCTCACGATCCTTTAGTGGGTACGCTTAAGATGGGCGTTATTTATACTATCGGTCCTTATCTGATTCCAGATTTAATTGGTAAATTAAGTCTGTTGGCTCCCCACATGCCAATTAGCGTTGAAGAAAACACCACCGATAAATTAGCCGAATGGTTAAAACAAGGCGCTATAGATGTGGCCATCATTGCCCTACCCTTTGATGTCCCAGGCATGGAAACCATCAGCCTATACCATGAGTCCTTTGATGTCATTGTCCCGCGCAATCATCCTTGGGCTAGCAAGAAAAAGATTGCTGCCACTGCATTGGCTGATGAGAAGGTGTTACTACTCTCCTCCGTGCATTGCTTTAGCGCGCATATTTTAAAACTCTGTCCTGATTTAAATGCCCGTAATGCTCTTACACAACAGGGCAATAGCTTAGAGACCATTCGCAATATGGTGGCCTCAGGACTCGGTATCAGCGTTCTGCCCTCCTCAGCAAATCGTGATCTATACCAAACCGATTTAATACGTGTGGTACCCTTTGAGAAACCCATACCCACCAGAGAGGTGGGCATTGCCTTTAGAAAAGGTTACCCAAGAGAGGCATTAATTGATGTGATTCAACAGGCGGTGAAACAATTCACTCTGCCTGGAATCAGTATTACCGTTTAGAGTGATCGCGTTTTTTGAGCAGGAAGACAGCGGGAATCATGGCAATAAAAAGCCATGCAAGTGTTCTAAAATTATCTAAAAAAGCCAATAGCTCAGCCTGTTGATAAGCCTCATTAAAAAGCAATTGTTGGGCGGTTTGGTTTAGGTTTGAGCTCATCAGTCCAAAATGGGTAATCAGCTGCTCAATGTGCTTTACAGAGTCTTGATAGAGAGTGCGGTAAGGGTCAAGATGGCCCACCAAGTAAGTCAGGTGTTTCTGACTGCCCTCTGAAAGCCATGTTTGAACGAGTGCAATACCAAAGCTTCCGCCTAAATTTCTAGATAAGTTAATCATCGCCGAGGCATTACTGCTTTTCACCAAGGGAATTTCTGCAAAGGCGGCCGTATTAATCGGCACAAATAAAAATCCCAAACCAATACCTTGGACAATTCTGATGAGCGCCATGGTGGCATAATCGGTTTGTAAATTGAGTCGCGAGAACATTAACAAAGAAAAAATATTGAGAAATAACCCAATCATTATGAGCCGCCTGACATCGGTTTTATTGATCAAATAGCCAATCAGCGGCATAAACAACAACACCGCAACACCTCCTGGTGAGAGCAGTAAACCCGCATCCGTGGCGGAATACCCCATTAAAATTTGAACAAAAAGTGGCAGCAACAAGGTGCTTGAGAACAAAACAAAGCCCAACATAAAAATCAAAATATTACTTAGTAAAAAGTTTCGCTCCTTCAGTAAGGTGAAATCCATCATGGGGTTTTTCTGTCGCAGTTCCCAAAAGGGTAATACCAGTAACGATAGGGCTGAAATCACGGCTAGCGTCACAATAAAATGCGAACCAAACCAATCCTCTTGCTCACCCTTATCGAGCACAATTTGTAAGCAACCAAATCCCAAAGCCATTAGCACAAAACCTAATCCATCAATCTTAAAACGACTGGCAAGAAGGGTCTTTCTTCTCTCATTAAAATGAGGTGGATCATAAACCCACAAGCGCGTTAAATAAAAGGAAATAATCCCAATTGGTACATTAATTAAAAATATCCAACGCCAAGAAAATGTATCGGTAATCCATCCGCCCACCGTGGGCCCAATGGCAGGCGCCATCACAGTGGTAATGCCGTAGACGGCAAAGGCCATCCCTCTTTGGTGTGGTGGAAAAGTATCTGACAAGATAGCCTGTGAGGAGGGTTGTAATCCTCCTCCACCAATGCCTTGCAGTGTTCTAAAAAAAATCAAAGCAAACAAATTGGGGGCAAGACCACACAAGAGTGAGCTGAGAGTAAACAACATCACACAGATAAGATAAAATCGCCGCCGTCCCATTAGATTGGATAACCAGCCACTCATCGGCAATATAATGGCGTTAGCCACGAGGTAAGAGGTTAAAATCCAAGTGGATTCATCCTGGCCAGCTGCTAAATCCCCGGCAATATGTCGCAGAGACACATTGGCAATGGAAATATCTAAAACCTCCATGAAGGTGGTTAAGGCCACTGTTACCGCCACCAACCAGGGATTAATGAGCGGGACGCTCAATGGTGTATCACTGTGACCGGTTGTCATCAAGATGAACGGTAGGGGTTACAGACATACCGGGAGCCAATCGATTAAGTACTGTTTGGGATTCATCAAAGACAATCTTAACGGGCACACGCTGAACAATCTTGACATAATTTCCTGTTGCGTTCTCTGGAGGCAATAAACTGAAGCGCGATCCCGTCCCCCGTTGAATACTGTCCACGTGACCATGAAACACCTCACCTGGAAAGGCATCGACTTTAATGTCCACTTTTTCTCCGGGATGCATTCTGGTGAGTTGTGTTTCTTTAAAGTTAGCGATGACCCAAGGGGCATCGTAAACGATGCCCATCACGGATGAGCCAGGAGTTAACAGTTGTCCTAGGTTAAGGTTTTTACGCACAACATGTCCTGCCACAGGGGCAATTAATTGCGTATAGGTAAGGTTTAATTTGGCTGCCTGTAAGTTTGCTTGGGCTTCTTCAACACTGGCTTCTCCTCCCTTGGCTTGATCCACTTTGAGGGCCACTTGCTTTGGTGCTGTTTTGGCTTCACTAAGTTTAGCTTGCGCCACCTCTACCGCGGCATTGGCTGCCAAATAGGCTCTTTGCTGGGCCTCTAAATTGGCTTTGACCGCCATTTCATTGGCCGACACCTGATCCAACTTTTGTTTTGATATTTCATCTTTTTCGTAGAGGGCGCGATAGCGCACCAAGTCAGCCTGTGCTAATTGTGCTTGAGCTTGAAGGGCTTTAACGAGGGCCTTAGCTTGCATGGCCTGGGCTTGCGCAGAGAGTAAGGCGCTGTTGGCTTGACTGACCTGAGCTGTGGTGGTTTCTTGAGTTAACGATACATCATGAACTGAGGCCCCATGACGAGCGATGGCTGCATTAAGTGCAGCTTGTGCTACATCCACTTGGATCTGAAAGTCACGAGGATCAATGAGGGCCAATAACTCACCTTGTTTCACGTACTGGTTGTCATGCACATTCACTTGAGAGACATAGCCGCCCACATGGGGGGAAATATCCACCACGTTGGCTTCAATAAAAGCATCATCAGTGGATTCATGGTTGTGGGTTAAGAGCCATGCGGTGAATAAAACCACCACTATTAAAATAATGAGAATACTAAGTAGTTTTCTAAATTGGGGTTGCTGATATAAAGGAAGAGACTCAGGGCTCGGTGTCACAGCATCACTCATGGTTCTGATTTCCTTTGTCGTTATTGACAACGTTAATGTGTCCCCGTGCTAAATCAAAATTTATCCAAGCAATATGTTGACTCGCCAATGCATTATCAAGTTGTGATCTCGCTTGCGCTAAAATGCTCTGTGCATTCACCACCTCAAGATGGTCTGCCACGCCATTTTTATAGCGGTCACTTGCTTGATCCATTAATTTTAATGCCAGCTGAAGATTGGTTTTAGCGTGAATTAATTCATCCTGGGTTGTTTGTAGCGCATTGTAGGCAAGTCGTACATCCTCATCAACTTGTGCCTCTGTGTCCGTAAGTTGCAGTTTAGCCTGATGTAATTCACTGAAGGCGGCATTCTCTTCAGCGTTTGTGGCGCCACCATTCCATATGGGCATTGATAAAAATACGCCCCCACTAAAGACATGGTAGTCATTTACGATGGGAGTCACACCAGAGGGCCCTACCGCTCCTTTGACTTCCACAGAGGGTAAGTAGGCATCTTGTTTTGCCGCCAAGTTACTCTCTCTGGCATTAACTAAGGCTTGACTTGCTAGCAACTCCGGGCGAGAGCGCTTCGCCTCCTCCCTTGATTGCAATAAAACGGGTAAGGGTTGATTGAGCTCCTTCAGCGTATCAGTTTGCACCACTGGGGTATCCATACTAACGCCGAGTGAGCGCTTTAATTTGGTGATACTGTCATCAAGAAAGGATTGGGCTGATCTCAAATCATATTGAAACTGCGTGGTTTGTGTTTGTGCTCGGACCACATCAACACCAGTACTGATACCTTGTTTTTTTTGGTCGAGTGTAAGTTTTTCTAAAGCTTGAGCGAGATCCAGATTGGCTTTGGTGGTGCTGAGCTCTTCTCTGGCGCGCAACGCCGTAATATAAGCATAGGCGGCATTGGCAGCCACCTGTTGGAATGTGGCCTCTGCTTTGAGTTGGGTTTCTTTGGTAAGCCATTCAGCCGCTTTTAAATTGTTCCACAAACTCAAATCAAATACTTTTTGCGATAAATTGACACTGCTAGCAAAACTGTTAAATGGACCAATTTGTACAGGAAAGGATGGCAAAGCAAATCCCTGAGCTCTTAAGTTAACAGTCTGTCTTGTTTGATAAGCAGATAAGGATAAATTCGGCAGTAAGCTCGCTCTTTGATAGTGTTGGTTAGCCAAGGACTCATCAATGAGCGAGCGGGCTATAGCACTTTGTGCATGATTGCTAACAGCCATTTGCATCGCCTGTGAAAGACTTAAAACCAAAGCCTCCTCAGCACTGACAGTACGGGTCCATAATATTAGGATAATACTAAGAAGAGAGAAAATATATCTCATACTACTTATAGCAATGCTCTGGGGCGGGAAACAATGAAGCTTTAACTTCATCCACATAAAGTTTTACCGCCTCTTCAATGGAACCTGTTTCTTTGATAAAGGCTTTTACAAAGCGCGGCGGAATATAGGCTCCTAATCCTAGCATGTCGTAAATGACTAACACTTGGCCAGAGCAGTTTGGGCTAGCGCCAATGCCGATGGTGGGAATACTGACCACTTCACACAATTGATCGGCGAGGGGTTGCGGGACCGCTTCAATCAACAGTAAGGATGCGCCAGATTGCTCCAGTAATCGAGCAGAGTCAATGAGGGATTGGGCCTGGTCAGCCGCCCTGCCTTGAACCTTAAAGCCGCCGAGTTGATTCACTGATTGGGGGGTTAAACCGATATGGGCGCAAACCGGAATGCCGCCTTGAACTAAGAACTTAACCGTCTCACACATGGCAGCCCCACCCTCAATTTTAACCATTTGGGCACCAGCTTGAATAAGACGTGCGGCATTTTTAAAAGTCTCTTGGGGTGACACCTGTGAGGTGCCAAAGGGCATGTCGGCGAGAATAAATGCCCTTTTTGAGCCACGGCAAACACACTGGGTGTGATAAATAATCTCATCCAGTGTCACAGGAAGTGGAGAATCATGGCCTTGAACCACCATACCAAGAGAGTCCCCAATTAATATAGCATCAATGCCCTGCGCTTCAAGAACACGAGCAAAACTTGAGTCATAACAGGTAAGCATGGCGATTTTTTCGCCCTGTGCTGCCATTTCCTGAAGATCAAGGATGGTTTTTCTCATGGTTAATTACGCTTTAATAATTGGTAATTGATAGATGCGTTGATTGGTTAACACAAACATAGCATTACACAGCGCAGGAGCAATAGGCGGAGTTCCTGGTTCACCAACTCCACCGGGGTTGTCGAGACTGTCAATAAGATACACTTCCACCGGTGGCACTTCATTGAGTCTTGCTATGGGGTAGTCACTAAAGTTATTCACCTGTGCGTGACCATCTTTAAATTTAACTTCACCGTAAAGCGCTGCAGACAAGCCAAATACCATTGCCCCCTCTAACTGTGCTTTGACATTGTCAGGGTTCACAACCGTCCCCACATCAGCACAAATCACCACTCGATGTAGTTTAGGCTTTCCGTCAATCAGTGAGATTTCTACCATCTGTGCAACAATACTGCCAAAGGACTCAACAATAGCCATGCCTCTTGCGTGACCCGTATCCAGTATTCTGCTCCAATCTGATTTCTCTTTAAGCAGTTTTAACACAGCATAATGTTTTGAATCCTGTTTAAGATGGTTTAAACGAAAGGTTAAAGGATCAGTCTTGGCTAAATAGGCCAATTCGTCGATAAAGCATTCACTGAAAAAGGAATTTTGTGAGTGCCCTACGGAACGCCAAAACCATGTTCTAACGCCTGAATCTAACTTCGCCCACTGGACCTTGAAGTTTGGAATGGTGTAGAGAATATTATGCAAACCTTCCACAGAGGTTTGATCAACCCCGTCTTTAATTAAGGCTTTTTCAAAACCGGTACCCTCTGCAATGGAGTCGGTGGCAGTAATGGCCTTCAGATGAGTAATAACCCCTTTGTCATTAACTCCGCCCTCTAGATGACATAAAGCGCTTGGACGATAATAATATTGTGTTAAGTCATCTGTTCGATCGAATACCACCTTAACAGGGGACAATATTTGTTTAGACAAAGATACCGCTTCCATTACAAAATCAGGGGCGAAACGTCGACCAAATCCACCCCCAAGATACTGAGTGTAAATATGGACTTTTTTGCTGGGAACGCCGGTTATTTCACTGATCATTTGTTGATTAGGCCCCTGCGCTTGGGTGCCTACCCACACCTCCACTTGGTCACGTTGTACCCAAGCTGTTGCGTTAAGGGGTTCCATCGGCGCATGAGCCAAATAGGGAGCGTAATAGGTCGACTTAATCATTGAAGTGGCATTGTCAGTTTCTGCTGAGCGCCGATCCACGGCTGTTAAAGCCCCTGCTTCCTGATCAATAAGGCCCTGCATTTTGCTCATTAATCTGTTGCTATCAAGGTTGGCGTCCACTGGCGTATCCCATTTCACCTCGAGTACTTTACGTGCCTGCATGGCAATCCAGGTGTTTTCTGCCAGTACTGCTACCCCCTCACTAACTGTGGAATTTACTTTGAGTACGTAATGCACCCCATTGATTTTAAGTGCTTTTTTATCGTCAAAAGAGATTACCTTGGCGCCTGGATGGGGAGATCTTAATACGCAGGCTACCAACATACCGGGTAATTGAATGTCCATGCCAAAGCGCGCCCTGCCCGTTGATTTAGCTAGATTGTCAACACGCGGAATGGATTGTCCAATTAAATGAAATTGATTGGGGTTTTTAAGAGTAACCTCTTTTGGTGCAGTTAAATGGCTGGCCTCATGAACCAAGTCACCAAAGGAGGCACGATGCAGTCCAGAGCGAACCACCCCCTTATTAATGTGAATGGTGTCGACGGGGACGCCCCATTTTTTGGCTGCGGCTTGACGTAGCATTTCTCGAGCTGCAGCACCTGCTTGACGCAAGGGTAGCCACATGGCCCTTATGGATGTGGAGCCACCCGTTGCTTGGGTATGAAACCAGGGATGGGCATAAATAGGATCTGAGGGAGCGAAGACCACTCGTATTTTTGTCCAATCAGCGTCCATCTCTTCAGCCAGCAGCATTGGCAGTGACGTATTAATGCCCTGCCCCATTTCTGACTTATCGACAAGTATCGTCACCAAACCAGTGGGTTCAATTTTGACCCAAGGATTGGGCGTAAAAACGTCGTTTTGGTTATCAGCCAGAGCCTCACGATTTAAACCAACCGCAAATCCGCCGCCAGCCACGGCTATCACTTTAAAAAAATCTCGTCTGGTTATCGATAGCGTCATAGCAATGTGCCCTTAATTAGTTCTTATGTGTTGATAAACGACGTATTAAACTTGATGTATCCCATCGTCCACCCCCTAAACGTTGTACATCGGCATAAAACTGATCGACAAGGGCTGTCAGAGGAAGAGTGGCATGGTTTTTACGGGCTTCATCGAGTACCAGGTTTAAATCCTTACGCATCCAGTCAACAGCGAATCCAAAATCAAATTTGTCCTGTAACATGGTTTTGCCACGGTTTTCCATTTGCCAAGATTGCGCAGCCCCTTTGGAGATCACGTCAAGGACAAGATTTCCATCAAGGCCTGCCTGTTGAGCAAAATGCAACGCTTCAGAGAGTCCTTGCACTATGCCTGCGATACAAATTTGATTAACCATTTTGGTTAATTGCCCCATGCCGTGACTACCCATGAGAGTAACGGCTTTGGCAAATGATTGCATGATGGGTTGAGCCAAATTAAAGTCATTTTGATCTCCCCCACACATCACGGTGAGTTGGCCTTTCTCAGCACCAACCTGCCCGCCTGACACCGGTGCATCGATAAAACCCGCTTGCTGAGTCCGGCAAGCCTCATTTAATTCGCGCGCGATTTCTGCTGAGGCCGTGGTATGGTCGATGAGAATGCTGCCTGGTTTAAGACCAGATAAAATCCCTTCCTCACCGTAGACTACACTGCGAATATCTTGATCGTTACCCACACACATGAGAACAAAATCAGATTGTTGAGCAGCCTCTTTAGGGGTTTTGGCGACTCTTCCTGCAGGAAACTGTTGAAGCCAGGCATCAGCTCTTTTGCTTGAGCGATTGTATACGGTTACTTGGTGACCTTTTTCTAGTAAATGACCGGCCATAGGGTAACCCATTACACCAAGACCAATAAATGAAACTGTACTCATAAATCAAGATTCCTTATTCGTTGGTAAAGACCACATGAAACTGCACACTAACCCCATCTGCCACTGTATTAGGGTCTGCCCAGACCCCTTGGCCAATTTGAAATGCCCCACGCGACAACTGAAATTGTCCATCAGCCACCCATTTGGCACCCTGATGAGTTAACACTATAGGTATTCTAATGGTTTTTTTAATGTTTTTGATAGATAAAACACCCTCTACCGAATAATGTTGTGAATCGGACTTGCTTATTGTGGTGGAGGTAAATTCCGCCTGCGGAAAAAGCGCCACATTAAACCAATTTTTTCCGCGCGCTTCATCCTCCGTCTCGGTGGAGGCAAAGTCAATACTGGCCAACTCAACCATCACATGGGCGTGGCTTTTCTCAGGGTGAGAATCATCAAAATGAATTTGACCGCTGAGCTGTTTAAAAGCCCCTTGAACAGGCGCACCTTCCTCCTGAATCGTGAAGAGAAGTTTGCTTTCCCCACCAATAATTGTTGCTTGAGCTAACGGCATGAGTAATGCCCACATACTGCTAAACAATAATATAGTGAATAATTGTTTTTTCATGATTGAGATCCCTAATAAGTCATTCTTGAGAGAATATTGATCTTGTCTCGCAATTGATGCTTAAGTGCGCCTAAAACATGTAAACCCACCAAAGCTAAGAGCGTCCAATTCAGTGTTTCGTGTATCTCTTTGAGTAGATCTGACAGCTCTTTGTTTTTCGACACCAAATTAGGTAAGTGAATCAGATTGAGATACACCACAGAGACCCCTGCTGCAGAACTATGTAACCACCCTGTTAACGGCACAGCGAGAAGTAACAAATAAATCAGCATATGTACCCCATGTGATAAGCTCTTTTCCCATGCATGAAACGTCTTTGGAAGCTGGGGTGGGCGGTGAAATAGGCGCCAGAGAATGCGCACAAAAAAGAGTCCCAATACGCTAATCCCAATCCATTTATGATAGGCATAAAGCTTAAGTTTAAGCGGTGACAGGGTTAAATCCGACATGTAAAGACCGAGTGGGAAGGCGATGAGAATGAGAAAAGCAATCAGCCAATGCAGGCTGACGGCTGTCTTGGTATATTTTTGCAGCATATGCGACTCCTTGGTAATTAGTACGTACCCGAACTAATTGTATCAATTAATGCAGCTTAAATAAAGTTTTAAAGTTATCAGTGGTTTGATGGGCTACTTCGCTTACTGAAAGGCCTTTTAATTTGGCAATTTCCTCTGCCACATAGACCACATAGGCAGGTTGATTGGTTTGGCCGCGAAAGGGTGTGGGAGCCAAGTAAGGCGAGTCTGTTTCAATTAAAAGGCGATCAAGGGGTAAGGCAGACACCGTCTCTTTGAGGGATTTGGCATTTTTAAAAGTGACAATACCAGAGATGGAAATATAAAAACCCATTTCAATAGCACGATGGGCGACTTCTAGGCTTTCTGTAAAACAGTGCATAATGCCGCCCACATCACTTGCCTGCTCTTCTTGCATAATTTTTAAGGTGTCTTCAGCCGCGTTTCTGGTATGGATAATGAGGGGTTTATGACATTGACGCGCAGCTTGAATATGTACTCTAAATCGTTCGCGCTGCCACTCAAGGTCCCCGGTTAAACGAAAGTAATCAAGACCTGTCTCACCGATACCAATTACCTTAGGATGCTCCGCTAATTGTACCAAGCGCGTAACGCTGGGCTCTTCGATATGCTCATAATCAGGATGTACGCCAACGGTAGCAAACCAATTTTCCTGTGAGTTGGCTACTTGCAGTACTTCATGAACACTTTCAAGATTGACAGAGATACATAAGGCATTGGTGACCTGAGCTTCACTCATGGCTTTGGTAATCTCATCAAGGTTATTGAAGAGCTCTGGGAAATTAAGATGGCAATGGGAATCAATATACATGGTGTGTGTTAATGCGTCCTGTGCAGTGTTTGATTAATAGATAACCAAGGAATCAGTAAAGATTCAATATAAAGCTTAGGTACCAGGGGATGGTTTACCCATTTTTTTGCTTGCTTTAATTGTTTCTCCCACATCAACAAATCAAACACTATCGAGGAATCTTGGAGGTTAAGTTGTTCTTTCATTTCAGTATGAAAATAAGGCTCATTGGTAAAATAATGAGTAATTAAATCGTGACACCATTTATGTGTCCAATCAAGCCAATATTCTAAAGGAATCTTTAAAGCCAGTTCTGTGATCTCGGATAAGCGATTTTTAGGGTCAGTAAGACACCGCAGAAAAGGCAATCGATATTTTTCCAGATCCTGATCTAATGCTCTCTTAACTGATAAGGGCGTGCCGTAAACTGCCAGCAAGGGTTGGGCTTGAGACTCGGTCATGGTCAAGTACTCACTGGCCTCTTTGGCACTGGGCATTTTAAGAGAATATTTTTGGCAACGACTAATGATGGTAGGTAATAACTTTTTTAGTTCACTCGCCACTAGGATGAATATAACATCTTTAGGGGGCTCCTCAAGCGCTTTGAGTAACGCATTGGCAGCGTTAAGATTGAGGGCGTCAGCCTGTTCAATTAATACCACCTTATACCCACCTCTTTGCGCACCAACCGTTAAAAAAGGAGTTAGTTGTCTAACGGCATCGATGGTGATGGTGGTAGTTTTCTTATCTTTATTTTTATCTGTCTCTGCAAAGCTTCCCTCCTCATCACTGGGTGTATCGTTTAATGAAAGTACGACCACATCAGGATGTTGTCCTTGTGAAAACCAATCACAGGACTGACAGTGTTGACAGGCTTCACCGCTTGCTGTTGGAGAATGACATAAGAGTGCCTGCGTGAGTGCATGGGCAAATTCAACCTTACCAATTCCTGACGTACCATGAATCAGTAAAGATTGAGGAAAAGTGTCTTTTTTTCTCAATAATTGAGTTAAAGGCTCGATGAGCCAAGGCAGTGTCACAATAATCGCTCGTTTAAGATAGTGATAACGTTACTCTTTAATTGCGCTAAATCTGTGGCTGAATTAACGATAACAATTCTTTCAGGATGTTCTTTCGCGCGTTGCAAATACGCCTCTCTCACACGCATAAAAAAACTGTCCCTCTCTTGCTCAAAGCGATCTGGTTCGGGTGTTGATTGGGCAACTCGTTGTTTCGCAATATCAGGATCAATATCAAAGAGTAATGTTAAATCAGGTGTTCTTGCCTCAACCCAATTGGCTAAGGTATTGAGTGTCTGCCAAGAGACTCCTCGGCCACCGCCTTGATAGGCAAAACTCGCGTCAGTGAAGCGATCACTTAACACCCATTTACCAGATTCAAGCGCAGGCTCAATAACTTGCTTAATGTGTTCATTTCTTGCTGCAAACATCAATAGCGTTTCACTGATAACATCCATTTTTTGATGTAAAACCAACTCTCTTAATTGCTCACCAATCACAGTGCCACCTGGCTCACGGGTGGTTACCAGATCAAAACCATGGTCTGTAATCCAGTTTGCGATACCTTGGATATGGGTACTTTTACCCGCTCCATCTATGCCTTCTAAAGTGATAAATCGAGGTTGTTGTTTCATGGCAGTAGGCTAACGAGGTTGATGAATTTGATACTGTAAGACGGCTTGATTATGTTCGGCAAGAGTTTTAGAAAAATAGTGTGATCCATCACCCTTACCCACAAAATATAAATAAGCAGTATGTTGCGGATGTAACACTGCCTCAATGGCTGTTTTACTTGGGTAGGCTATAGGGGTAGGAGGCAAACCCTTTCGTGTATAAGTATTATAAGGATTGTCTTTTTTTAAATCTTGATGATGCAACTTACCGAGGTAATGTTCTCCAAGACCATAAATCACGGTGGGGTCAGTTTGTAGGCGCATACCCATTTTTAAGCGATTAAAAAAAACAGAAGCAATAAGGGGTTGCTCTTCCCTAAGCGCGGTCTCTTTTTCGACCAAAGAGGCTAAAATCAAGGCTTCATAGGGTGATGCAATAAGTACTGTAGGCTCTCTTTTTTGCCACAATGCATTGAGATGAGTATCCATGTTTATTTTGGCGCGCTTAAGGACTTTAAGATCAGAATCCCCTCGATTAAAAAAATAGGTATCTGGATAAAATACCCCTTCTAAAGAGTTATGACTTAACGACAGTTGTTGACTAATATCGCTCACCGTCGTCTTATCAATAAGATGGGTTAAATTTGGATTGTTGATTAATTCATTTTTGAGTTGAGCGAAGTTCATTCCATCTATGATTTTAATTTCATAGTCTATGGAATCACCACGTGAAATTTTTTGCAGTAACTGAAATGCCGTCAAATCACTCTTAAACTCATAGCTTCCTGCTTTAACATGTTTTTGTAAACCCAGCAGTTTACCAACAAGAATAAAAGTATAAGGATCTCTCAAGACATGACGTTGCTTTAACTCTTTAGCAATACCTTTGAGCGAATGGCCTGATTTTAATTCGTAGACAGCAAGATCAGCAGGAATGGATAAGGGAAGAACAAAAAAACTGCCTAACCAAACACCTGTTATGAGAAGCAATAAAACGATCAAAGCAGTTAAGCGCGACATGATCGTTTTATTGTGATTTATTTCAGTCTCTGAAAGATCAAGGTTCCGTTGGTTCCACCAAAACCAAAGGAATTAGAAAGAACAGTATTTACCTTCATCTCTCTTGCGGTGTGAGGGACATAATCAAGATCACACTCAGGACTGGGGTTATCAAGATTAATGGTGGGAGGTACAGTATTGTGATGGATGGCAAGTACTGCAAAAACAGCCTCGATGCCTCCTGCCGCACCCAGCAAGTGCCCTGTCATACTTTTGGTAGAACTAATTGCCACTTTCTTGGCATGATCACCAAAGGCACGTTTTACGGCTATGGTTTCCCCAAGATCCCCTAAGGGTGTCGAGGTACCATGGGCATTGATATAATCAACCTGATCAGGGTTAATGGATGCGTTTTTCATGGCATTTAGCATGCTTCGTCTGGCACCATCTCCGTCCTCTGGAGGAGCGGTAATATGGTGCGCATCCGCACTCA
>JAGXAW010000024.1 GCA_018971415.1 Betaproteobacteria bacterium | reverse complement strand
GGCTTATCAGAGGCGCCAAAATCAACGGTTTTTGCTTCGATCTGCTTGATACCACCACCTGAACCGATGGATTGATAGTTCAAACCAACACCGGTTTTGGTTTTGTAGGCGTCAGCCCATTTAGCATAAATCGGATAAGGGAAAGTAGCACCTGCTCCAGTAATGTTTTCAGCTGAAGCAACCGCTGTTAAAGACAGAAAACCTAGCGCAACCAGCAACCTAGATAAAGTTTTTGACATATTCAAAACTCTCCAATCAAAAATGAAAATAAATGTTTCATGCGTAGGTTACAGTCGCTTTATGACAGTTTGATGACGAACAATCCTTTTCGTTTTACTGATTGAGCGTCAAGGTCCGGCCAAGCTCCTGCCAATGCTGAGATTCCATTTCTAAGTTTGCAGCACTCAACGGGTTCTGCTTAAGCCATCGAGGGCTAATGGTTAATACATAACCTCGGTTAACCACTAAAAGAGACATTTTTGGGATAGCCAGTTGATGGCGATCACGATGGATTAAAACAGCAAGACGCAGGGCGAGAATCATTGCCCAACCAATATCATTGGTTACCCGCGCTGTCACTTTGGTTAAACGTCCACGCTGTGCTTGCAATAAGCCCCCTACAATGGCTTGCTCTTGCTTAGAGAAGCCGGGCATATCGGCGTTATCAATTATATAAGCGGCATGGCGATGATAGCCTGCGTGCGCAATGGATAAACCAATTTCATGCAATTGTGCTGCCCACACTAAATACGGGGAGTAGCGTTGAAAATGTTCTTTCTCCACCAGTTGCTTAAATAACTTTAGCGCCAACAGCTTCACTCGTTCAGCTTGAGCTTGATCTGTATGGTAGCGTTGAGCAAATTCGTTGACGGTGACCACCCTGGTATCCTCTTGATGCTCGATGCGGCCAAGCATTTCATAGAGTACCCCCTCGCGCAATCCGCAATCAGTGGTTGTCATCTGAGTGATTTTTAATTCTTTAAAAATTGTTAACATGATAGCAAGGCCGCCCGCGAGCACTGGAATGCGGTCAGCTTTTAACCCAGGCAATTTCAGCTGATGAGTATCCCCTGCCTCGATCAGGCTTTTTTTGAGAAACTCCAACCCCTCTCTGGTAATCACCCCTGATGGATAACCGTTTTGTTCAAGAAGCTCTGTCAACGCTTTCGCTGTGCCGGAGGAGCCCACTGCCAGATGCCATTGGTGACGCGAGAATTGTTTTTTTAATACCTGACACTCTGTGGCGGCGGATAACTCGGCGAGCTTAAAGGCCTTTTGACTAACCTTCGCCCCTGGAAAAAATCGCGATGAATAAGTGACGCAGCCCATGTAAAGGCTTTCCACCACCAAGGGACGGTAGCGCTGACCAATAATAAACTCTGTGGAACCTCCCCCAATGTCAACCACCAAACGTTTTTCATTGGTGCGCGGCAAGAAATGAGAAACCCCAATGTAAATTAATCGTGCCTCTTCGTGTCCGGCAATAATCTCTATGGGTACTCCCAGAATAGCCTCAGCCTGCTGTAAAAACTGATTGGCGTTTTTAGCTACCCGTAAGGTATTGGTACCCACCACCCGAATTGCTCCTGCGGGCAGCCCTCTGATCCGTTCTGAAAAGCGTTGCAGGCAATTCAATGCCCGCTGTTGGGAAGTTTGATCGAGGGTTTTGTCTTTTTTTAATCCAGCAGCAAGACGAATGGTTTCTTTTAAGGCATCCAGAGTATAGAGTTGCCCGTTTATCACACGAGCCACTTCTAACCTAAAACTGTTTGAGCCAAGATCAATGGCGGCAATCACGGAATGAGACATAACTCACTTTGTCGACAAACAAAAACCATAGTCTACCAAATTACATGCAAGACTATGACAATTTATCTGTTGATTAACTGATTACAACACCAGACAACCACTAACTGGGTATAAAGAAAAGGAAAACAAATGAATGAGTTAACGTTAAAGCAAATAAGGATTTGTTGTATTGGCCTGTTAGTCACTGATGGCGAAGTTAAAAACCATGGCCATCAGTGTCACAAGTTTAAGCATTAGAGTAATTTTTCAGTGACCGACTGCTTCATAAAATGACGTGAGTAGCGGTGATCCATGTTGGCGGTAGGTAAAAGCAGCAAGCAATCTGCCGTATTAAAATCAGGATCCCAAGCCGGCTCACCACATACGTAAGCTCCTACACGCAGATAAGCTTTAATTAAAGGAGGCACTTCAGCGTTCACGCTACCCGCCTCCTCTAAACGCTCTAAGGGTAATCGGCATTTCGGAAAAACACGCCAATCAATGGGAGCCAAATTGTTTGCTGCTAATTGGCGATAAATGTTGGCCGCTGCAAAACCCCCATCAATCATACTGATACTGGCGCAACCCATCAAATACTGGACTTGATGAGATTTAATATAATCAGCAAGACCTGCCCACAACACAGCGATGGTGGCACCACTGCGGTAATCAGGATGGACACAGGCACGCCCCACTTCCATCACGCGGTCCCGTAAATGAGACAATCTTGATAAATCAAATTCTGTATCAGAATAAAAGCCACCCGCTTTTTCAGCTTGGTTGGCATTTAAAATACGGTAGGTACCCACTACTTCGTTGGTGCGTGTGTCACGGGCTAACAGATGATCACACAAAGCATCGAAACGATCGATATCAAGACCGGGCTCAGGGCTCGTTAAACTCGCTCCCATTTCCTCGGCAAAAACACGCCAACGTAACTTCTGCGCAGCGCGAATATCAGACTCAGAACGAGCGTACTGGAATACCAGTCGCGGCTGTTTGGTTGTTTCTAATTTTTTTTCAAGTTGAAACATTAATGACGTCCTTTTGTCACAATTATGGCGTTAATATGTAGCTTTGCCTTTACTAAAACGTTAAGCTTTTATTAAACTTTTATGAAAACCCCAATCAACGCCACACAAAAACAGTTTCTTAATCGCGAACTCGGTCTATTGGCCTTCAACCGTCGCGTTCTTTATATGGCTCAAAATGAAGACACTCCCCTATTGGAAAGACTTCGTTATATCTGCATTGTGAGCAGCAACTTAGATGAATTCTTTGAGATTCGTGTGGCTGGATTAAAGCAACAAATCAATCAAGGAATCACCACATCAGGTCCTGATGGCTTAGCACCTCAGAGGGTCTATGAATTGGTCAGCCAAGAGGCCCATGCTTTAATTGATGAGCAGTATGATCTGCTCAATAACGCTATTTTACCACGCCTCGCCCAAGAGGGAATTTGCTTTCATCGCCGCGGTCATTGGACTGAGGAGCAAAAAGCCTGGGCAAAAGATTACTTTTTCCGGGAAATTTTTCCAGTCCTCACGCCCATTGGTTTAGATCCCGCCCATCCATTTCCTCGTATTTTAAATAAAAGTTTAAACTTCGCTGTTGAGTTAAGTGGCACCGATGCCTTTGGCAGAAACGCTACTCACGCAGTGGTTCAAGCGCCCCGCAGTCTCCCGCGCTTTATACGTCTACCAGAAAAAATTGCCGGTTGCCCCTATGGCTTTATTTTTCTCTCCTCCGTCTTGCATGCCAATGTGGGGGAGCTCTTTCAAGGCATGACCGTGAATGGATGCTATCAATTTCGCGTGACACGCAACAGTGAACTTTTTCTTGAAGAGGAAGATGCTAAAAATCTGCGCTTAGCCCTTGAGGGAGAACTGAGTCATCGACAATTTGGCGATGAGGTGCGCTTAGAGGTGGCAGAAAACTGCTCTGATGAGATGGCTCAGTTTTTACTGAATACCTTTGATCTGTCTAATCGTGATTTGTACCGAGTTAACGGACCCGTTAATTTGGTGCGCTTGATGCAAGTGGCCGATATGGTGGACCGCCCTGATCTGCGTTTTCCGCGTTTTAAACAAAATCATCCTAAAGAACTCGCCGGTAAAAACCAAGATATTTTTTCTGCTCTCAGAAAAAAAGACGTTTTACTTCACCACCCCTTTCAGTCCTTCTCATCGGTGGTGGATTTTATCGCTGAAGCTGCTAACGATCCTCAGGTACTGGCGATCAAACAAACCGTCTACCGCGCAGGAACAGACTCTGAGTTGATTGATGCGTTAATTGATGCCGCTCACCAAGGCAAAGAAGTGACGGTGGTGGTAGAGCTCTTGGCACGCTTTGATGAGGAAGCCAACATCAATTGGGCTGCTAAATTAGAAGAAGCGGGAGCCCATGTGGTGTATGGCGTATATGGCTTTAAAACTCACGCCAAGATGGCCTTAGTGATTCGCCGTGAAAACGGTCAACTCAAACGCTATGTGCATTTAGGAACAGGCAATTATCACTCCAAAACCACTAAAATTTATACCGACTTTGGCTTACTCACCGCCCATGAGGGGATCACGAGTGATGTGAACGAAGTGTTTTTACAAATCACCGGCCTTGGTCAACACGCGCCTTTAAAACACCTATTCCAATCTCCTTTCACCTTGCATCCTGAACTGATTAGCGCTATCCAACGAGAAACCAAAATCGCCCAATCCGGTCGTCCTGCCCATATCATCGCTAAGATGAATTCCCTGACAGAGCCGCAGATTATTCACTCTCTCTATGAGGCATCGCAAGCTGGGGTGAAGATTGACTTAATCGTGCGTGGCGTGTGTTTATTGCGTCCCGGGGTTAAAAACCTATCAGAACACATCCGTGTGTTCTCCATTATTGGTCGCTTTTTAGAGCATCACCGTATTTTTTATTTCTATAACGATGCCAAAGAAAATGTCTTTATCTCAAGCGCCGACTGGATGGAAAGAAACTTTTTCAGGCGCATTGAAGTGTGTGTCCCTGTGTTAGATAACACTGTTAAAAAACGAGTGATTAGCGAGGGCTTGAAGCCTTACCTGAGAGACACTCGCCTCGCCTGGCAAATGGATGGCGATGGCGGCTATCACTTACGTCAACCGCGTAGCGGGTTGGGTTTTGATGTTCATGAGTATTTGTTAAACCGATATCTTGAACATAAATCCTAATCAACAACTGATTTAATAAGGAGCGATAGATGGACTTAATTCTTTGGCGTCATGCAGAGGCAATTGATGGCTCACCAGATCACCTAAGAGCGCTCAGTGACAAAGGGGTAGACCAGGCACAACGGGTGGCTAACTGGCTCAAGCTCTCCCTCCCCAACCAATATCGCCTAATCGTGAGTCCAGCCGTGCGCACACAAAGTACTGCCAAAGCACTCAACCCGACCTTTGAAACCAATCGTTTATTGGCTGTGGGCGGAAAAGCGGAGGATATTATCAAAGTGGCCAAATGGCCACATGCATCCCATCCTGTGGTCATCGTTGGCCATCAACCAACCCTTGGGCAAGTGGCCTCTTTATTAATCGCTGGTAAAAAAGATTATTGGAGTATCAAAAAAGGGGCTATCTGGTGGTTAACCTATCGGGAGCGTTATGACACCCCACAGGTGGTGTTGCGTGCTGTGCTCAATCCCGACATGGTCTAAACTTCAAGACACCACTTGTTCTGCAATCCGGCGAGCCCAGTGATTCACTTTCTTTAAATCCTCGCCCTCAACCATCACCCGCACCACCGGCTCTGTGCCTGATGGGCGCAAGAGCACTCTGCCCTGTTGCTGTAAATCCTCTTCAGCTTCCTTAACCACCTGCCAAACAGGAGCGCTGTCGGTTAATTTAAATCCTTGTGGCGTAGCGACATTAATTAAAGTTTGTGGATAAAGGGTTAAATGATCAAGCCATTTGGCCAGCGTGGTTTGCTGAAAGCGCAATGCCGCCAACACCTGTAAGGCTGAGACAATACCATCACCCGTGGTATGTTGATTTAAACATAAAATATGTCCGGAGTTCTCTCCACCATAGAGCCAACCGCGTTCAATCAACGCCTCAAGAACATAGCGATCCCCCACTTTTGCTCTAAAAAATGGAATGCCAAGATCGGTAAAAGCCTTTTCAACGGCGAGGTTGGTCATCAGTGTGCCCACCACTCCCCCTGTAAAAGTCTGACGGGCTATCTGATCTTTGACGATAGCAAAGAGCAATTCATCACCATCATAAGTGCGCCCATCTCTATCGATCATAATCAAGCGATCACCATCGCCATCTAAGGCGATACCTAAATCAGCGCTCTCCTTCAGCACTCTTTGCTGTAAGGCTTGCGGGTCTGTGGCGCCAACACCATCGTTGATGTTTAAGCCGTTAGGCTGATTACCCATGGTGACAACTTCTGCGCCCAGCTCATGGAAAACCAGAGGGGCCACATGGTAGGTTGCCCCATGTGCACAATCCACCACCAGCTTCATCCCCTTTAAATCAAGCTGACTGGGAAAGGTGCTTTTACAAAATTCAATATAGCGTCCCGGAGCATCATCAATACGTTTAACGCGCCCTAAAAATTGAGACTCAAGACAGGTAAAGGGCTGACTTAATTCCTTTTCAATGGCCAACTCCACAGCATCAGGAAGCTTGGTGCCCTCCTCAGAAAAAAACTTAATGCCATTATCAGGGTAGGGATTGTGTGAGGCACTGATCATAATGCCTGCCTGTAATCTCAAGGCTTTGGTTAAATAGGCAACAGCCGGGGTTGGCATAGGACCCACCAATAACACATCCACGCCAGCGGCGGAGAGTCCAGCCTCTAAGGCAGACTCCAACATATACCCTGACACTCGCGTATCTTTACCGATAACGACGCGTGGGCGAACGCTATTTGAACGATAGGACTCGGTAAGCACCTTGCCCGCCGCAAAACCCAGATGCAACACAAAGTCAGGGGTAATCGGACTCACTCCCACGCGACCACGAATGCCATCTGTCCCAAAATACTGTCTTGTCATCAATGAGTAACTCCATGCGTCATCGCTTGCCACAAGGTTAAGGCCTGCTTGGTTTCTTTAACATCGTGTACCCGCACAATGTCAGCTCCGGCAAGCGCTGCCCACAGAGCTCCTACAACACTCGGGACCAGGCGATCATTCACTTCAGTGTGAGTGATCTTACCTAAAAAGTTTTTCCGGGAAACACCAATTAACATAGGGCAACCAAGCTCTTTAAAATAGGGTAATGCCTGCATTAATTGTATATTGTGCTCCACCGTTTTACCAAAACCAAAACCAGGATCAATATAAATTTTATCCTTATTGATACCCTGAGAAACCAACTCTGCCACTCTCTTCTCTAAAAAGGCATATACCTCTTTCACCACATCGCTGTAATGGGGTTTGTTTTGCATACTTTGTGGCTCACCTTGCATGTGCATGATACACACCTCCGCCCCAGCCTCTTGGCAATAGTGTACTGCCTTAGGGTCTTGTAAGGCGGTCACATCATTAATCATGGCCACTTCATATTGCAACACTTCTTGCATGACGTCAGCGTGTCTGGTGTCAACAGAAATACTCACGCCACAGCCTTGCAGGGCTTTTACCACTGGCAAGACACGGCGTAACTCTTCCTCAACAGTAATGGCCTGTGCTCCAGGCCTTGTGGATTCACCGCCAATATCCAGTATCGTTGCACCCTCTGCAATCAATTGATGTGCATGAGCCAAGGCTTTATCGAGATGATTAAAGCGTCCGCCGTCAGAAAAGGAATCGGGAGTGACGTTAACAATACCCATTATTCTTGGGTAGGAAGAAAGCTTAGATGTGATCATGGAATATACAAGAATAAAAAAACAATCCCGGGTTGGCCGGGATTGTCATGTGGTTAACTATACTTCTTCTGCTGGCCGAGTGGTTGGCGCCACTGTGGCCCCTGAAGTACCAGTTGGGTTTTGAGGTGGCGCTTTTTGTGAGGCCGTGGGTTTTGGGGGACGTGGAGGACGCCCTTCCATAATATCCTCAATTTGTTCCGCATCAATGGTTTCCCATTCCAACAAGGCATGGGCCATGGCTTCGATTTTATCGCGATTACTTTCAATTAAGCGTCGAGCCAAAGCATATTGCTCATCAATAATACGGCGAATTTCAATATCCACTTTTTGCATGGTAGATTCGGACACATTTTTATGGGTTGTTACACTGCGCCCTAAAAACACCTCACCCTCGTTTTCACCATATACCATGGGTCCCAAGGTATCAGACATCCCCCATTGGGTAACCATACGACGAGCCATATCGGTAGCGCGTTCAAAATCGTTGCTGGCCCCTGTGGTCATCTGATTCATAAAGACTTCCTCAGCGATACGACCACCAAAGAGGACAGAAATATTTTGCAGAATCTGCTCACGGTTCATGCTGTAACGGTCCTCTGTGGGCAACTGCATGGTGACACCCAATGCACGTCCACGAGGAATAATGGTGACCTTGTGAACTGGGTCAGTTCTATTTAGTAAACGAGCCACTACGGCGTGACCTGATTCATGGTAAGCGGTATTGCGACGCTCATCCTCAGGCATCACGATGGAGCGACGTTCAGCACCCATAATGATTTTGTCTTTGGCTCTCTCAAAATCATCCATGTCCACCAAGCGTTTGTTAAAACGTGCGGCAAATAATGCTGCTTCATTAACTAAGTTAGCCAAGTCCGCTCCAGAAAAGCCTGGCGTGCCACGGGCAATGATGTCAGCTTTAACATCAGGAGCAATGGGCACTTTGCGCATATGTACCATGAGAATTTGTTCACGGCCACGAATATCAGGCAAGGGCACCACCACTTGACGGTCAAAACGCCCTGGTCTTAATAAGGCAGGATCCAACACATCAGGACGGTTAGTGGCCGCAATCACGATTACACCTGAGGTACCTTCAAAGCCGTCCATTTCAACCAATAACTGGTTCAAGGTTTGCTCGCGCTCATCATTGCCACCGCCTAAACCTGCACCACGTTGACGACCTACCGCATCAATCTCATCAATAAAGACAATACAAGGTGCATTCTTTTTGGCCTGTTCAAACATATCACGCACACGGGCAGCACCTACACCAACAAACATTTCCACAAAGTCTGAACCGGAGATACTAAAAAACGGCACTTTGGCTTCACCTGCAATCGCGCGGGCTAAAAGAGTTTTACCCGTTCCAGGGTTACCCACCATCAATACGCCGCGGGGAATACGCCCGCCCAACTTCTGGAATTTGCTGGGGTCTCTTAAAAATTCAACGAGCTCGCCCACTTCCTCTTTGGCCTCATCCACACCGGCCACATCAGCAAAAGTCACTGGGTTCGTGTTTTCATCTAACATGCGCGCGCGACTTTTACCAAAGGAGAATGCCCCACCACGGCCACCGCCTTGCATTTGACGCATAAAGAAAATCCATACGGCGATTAACAGTAGCATCGGGAACCAAGACATCAACAGATTCATAAATAAGGATGGCTCTTCCTCAGGTTTGGCGGATACATTCACACCATACTTAAGAAGATCACTGACCATCCAAGGGTCAGAGGGGGTGTAGGTGGTAAAGGACTTACCATCTGTTTTTTCACCACGCAGAGCATGGCCATCAATCACCACGCGAGTGACGTGACCCGCTTTCATTTCATTAATGAAGGAAGAATAAGAGAGCACTTCCCCTGAATTGGATCGACCTTGAAACTGGCTCACCAATAACATGAGAACCACACCAACGAATACCCAAGCCAACACATTTTTGAAGATATTGTTCAAAACAGCAACCTCCAAGACATAACAATTTTAACGCGGGACAACCCCACCGTTAATCCATTGTACTACTAAATAACTGATTTATTCAGCCCCTAAATACCTATCAAGGGCGCTTTGTGCGTCCTCGCGTAGGGTTTTTCCCAACAAATACACTTCCGTAGACCGATCCCTTGAAGCGGCGGGCTTACGCGTCTGCATGGTGACAAATACAGAGCGCATTAACCTAACAAATTCTTCAAAATCAATACCATGAAAAACTTTGACTAGGAACTGCCCATTTGGTTTCAAACAATGCACGGCAAATTCCAAGGCGGCCACCCATAGCTCAGTGGCACGGGCCTGATCATAGAGAGCCACACCACTTATATTGGGGGCCAAATCGGATAAAACAAGATCAACCTTAGGTTGAGGCAGATGATTCTTTAGCTGCTCGCGAATCAGTGGGTCATTAAAGTCCCCCTGTAAAAAATCCACACCTTGAATGGGATCCATCGGCAAAATATCAATGGCTACAATACGCCCCTTACCCTTCAGCCGCTCTTTAGCCACCTGCGACCATCCCCCAGGGGTTGCCCCAAGATCCACCACCGTCATCCCCGCTACCAGCAATTTGTCGCGGTCATCTATTTCCATTAATTTATATGAGGCGCGTGAACGATAACCTTCCAGCTTTGCTTTTTTCACAAAGGGGTCGTTCACATGCTCCCGCATCCATGCCTTACTGGTGCGAGTCGGCTTCATGGCCTAGCGGTCGATAGATCACTAAGATTTTACCTACCTGTTGTACCCAGGCGGCGCCAAGACGCTGGCAAATACTTTGTGCCCACTCATCACGCTGCGCTTTATCATCACTGGCAAGCTTAATCTTAATTAACGGGTGCGCCAACATAGTGCGATGGGCCTCTAACAGCACCGCTTCGGTTAAACCGGATTGCCCCAATAAAATTACAGGGTTCAATGCATGAGCCTTCGCTCGTAACATTGAACGTTGCTGTGAAGTTAATACGGGGGCCAAGAGCCCCTTAGGAATGACTTTAGATGTATCGGACATCGAGGATTTCATATTCTTTCACCCCTCCTGGAGTGATGACTTCAACTACGTCACCGGCATATTTGCCAATTAAGGCTCGGGCTATGGGAGAGCTGATGGATACTTTACCTTCCTTAATATCAGCCTCATCTTCACCCACTATTTGGTAAGTGTAGCTCTCACCTGAGGACAATTCTTCAATTTCCACGGTAGAGGCAAAAACACAACGGCCCTCTGCATCCAAGAGCTTAGGATCAATCACTTGAGCGTTAGACAATTTGGCCTCCAGCTCAATGATCCTTCCTTCAATAAAAGATTGTCTTTCTTTGGCGGCATCATATTCAGCGTTTTCAGACAAATCACCCTGTGCACGGGCTTCACTAATTGCTTGAATAACGTTAGGGCGTTCCACGTGCTTGAGGCGATGCAATTCCTCTTTTAACCGTTCAGCTCCCACAACAGTGAGTGGAATGGTACTCATAAACTCTATACTCCCTACTTAACAATAGATTGTTGTAATGTTTGCAGATCGTAGACCGATAAACTTTGTGTCTGCGCTAGCGCCATGCCAAGACAAGCTGCCTTGGCACCGGCAATGGTGGTGTAATAAGTTATACGTCCTTGTAAGGCCGCATTGCGAATAGACCATGAATCTTGCACGGCGCGGGATTGCTCTTCAACGGTGTTGATAATCATATCGATTTCACGATTTTTGATCATATCCACAATATGCGGACGCCCCTCAGCCACTTTATTCACAGACAGCGCATCAATGCCTGCTGCAAGTAATGCTTGCGCCGTTCCCTTGGTGGCCACCAAAGTAAAGCCCAGCTGAGACAAGCGTCTTGCCACATCCACAGCGTGTACCTTGTCGGCGTTTTTCACACTCAAAAAAACTTTTCCTGAGGTTGGGTATTTCACTCCGGCTGCAATTTGGGATTTTAAGAAGGCCTCGGCAAAGGTCGAGCCTACCCCCATCACTTCTCCCGTCGACTTCATTTCAGGTCCTAAAATGGTGTCTACCCCGGGGAACTTGATAAAAGGAAATACCGCTTCTTTCACGGCATAATGCGGCGGAATAATTTCACTCACCACACCCTGTGAGGCCAAGCTTTGCCCTACCATACAACGGGCTGCCACCTTAGCCAGTTGTCGCCCTGTGGCCTTGGCCACATAGGGTACGGTTCTTGATGCCCGTGGGTTCACCTCTAAAACATAAACGGTATCACCTTGAATAGCGAACTGGACGTTCATTAACCCCACCACCCCCAAGGCTTTAGCCATGGCTGTGGTTTGACGACGCAGTTCATCTTGTAAGGCCTCACTTAAACTAAAGGGAGGCAAAGAGCAGGCAGAGTCTCCCGAATGCACACCAGCTTGTTCAATGTGCTCCATAATGCCACCGATGATCACGCTCTCACCGTCACTAACCGCGTCCACATCCACTTCCAAGGCATCATTTAAAAAGCGATCCAAGAGAATAGGGGAATCCTCTGTCACTGCTACCCCATTCATTCCGTCCGTGTCTGAAATCACCTCACGTAAGTATTTCTCCAGGTCAGCTTGGGTGTGCACAATTTGCATGGCACGACCACCTAAGACGTAACTTGGACGAACAACAATGGGGTAACCCAACTCTTGCGCAAGTTTTAGCGCTGACTCACGGTTAAAGGCTGTACGGTTATCAGGTTGCCTTAAACCTAACTCATGCAATAATTGCTGGAAGCGTTTTCGATCCTCAGCACGGTCAATACTGTCTGGTTGTGTGCCCACAATGGGAACACCCATTCTCTCTAAACCTTTTGCTAACTTCAATGGAGTCTGACCACCAAACTGCACAATCACTCCATGAGGCTTTTCAATGGCCACAATCTCAAGCACATCCTCTAAAGTTAAGGGCTCAAAATACAGTCGATCAGAGGTGTCGTAATCGGTGGACACCGTCTCTGGGTTACAATTCACCATGATGGTTTCATAACCATCCTCACGCAAGGCCAGCGCCGCATGAACGCAACAGTAATCAAACTCAATACCTTGCCCAATACGGTTGGGTCCACCGCCCAATACCATGATTTTTTTTCGCTCACTGGGATTGGCTTCACATTCCTCATCATAGGATGAATATAAATACGCCGTGGCCGTGGCAAACTCCGCAGCACAGGTATCCACTCTTTTATAAACGGGGCGAATGTTGTGCTCATGGCGAGCTCGACGAACCTCTTCTTCCGTCGCCCCAATTAAGGTGGCCAAACGTCGATCTGAAAACCCCTTACGCTTTAATCGTCGCAAGCTCGCCGCGTTAAACGCTCCTTGCGGATTCGCTTTCAGCGCGCTTTCCTCATCAATTAAGTCGGCAATTTCAGCTAAGAACCAAGGATCGATGTGACTTAATCGATAGACCTCTTCAATACTCATGCCTTCACGTAACGCTTGCGCCACATACCACAGACGATAAGGTCCAGGGTTAGCCAATTCCGCTTCAATGCTGGCCCGCTCTGCAGGCATATCATCCAATCCCTGCGCCCCCGTTTCCAAACCACGTAAGGCCTTTTGTAAGGACTCTTGGAAGGAGCGGCCAATGGCCATCACTTCCCCCACGGATTTCATCTGGGTGGTTAAACGGTCATTGGCTTGCGGAAATTTTTCAAACGCAAAGCGCGGAATTTTAGTAACTACATAATCAATGGTTGGCTCAAAGGATGCAGGGGTAGCACCTTGAGTAATATCATTACTCAGTTCATCCAAGGTGTAACCCACAGCAAGTTTCGCCGCAACTTTGGCAATCGGAAATCCTGTGGCTTTGGAGGCCAAAGCGGAAGAGCGTGAGACGCGAGGATTCATCTCAATCACAATCATACGACCATCTTTGGGATTCACCGCAAACTGTACGTTAGAGCCACCGGTTTCAACACCAATTTCTCTTAACACGGCGAGTGAGGCATCGCGCATGATTTGGTATTCTTTGTCGGTCAAGGTTTGGGCAGGGGCCACTGTAATGGAGTCACCTGTGTGAACCCCCATGGCATCCAAATTTTCGATCGAACAAATAATAATGCAGTTATCTTTGCGATCCCGCACCACTTCCATTTCGTATTCTTTCCAACCAATCACTGACTCTTCAACCAACAACTCTCTGGTGGGTGAAGCATCTAAACCACGCTCGCAAATAGCCACAAACTCTTCATGGTTATAGGCAATGCCACCGCCGCTGCCACCCATGGTGAATGAGGGGCGGATGATAGCTGGGTAACCCACCAAGGCCTGCACTTGCAAGGCCTCCTCCATGCTGTGCGCAATGGCCGAGCGTGGCGTGGAAAGCCCAATGCGGGTCATGGCTGCTTTAAATTTTTCTCGATCCTCTGCCTTATCAATGGCTTCCTTACGCGCTCCGATCATCTCCACGGCATAGCGCTCAAGCACCCCCTCACGGGCCAAATCAAGGGCGCAATTTAAGGCCGTTTGTCCGCCCATGGTGGGAAGCAAGGCATCAGGCTTTTCCTTGGCGATAATTTTCTCGATGGTTTTCCAATTGATCGGCTCAATGTAGGTTACATCAGCCATCTCAGGATCGGTCATGATGGTTGCGGGATTAGAGTTCACCAAAATAACACGATACCCCTCTTCTCTTAGCGCTTTACAGGCCTGCGCTCCTGAATAATCAAATTCACACGCCTGACCGATGACAATCGGTCCTGCCCCAATGATTAAAATAGAATGGATATCAGTTCTTTTTGGCATAACACAATCTCAATGTGAGCTGGCTTTCATCAAATCAATAAAATGGTCAAACAACTGCGCCGCCTCATGCGGACCAGGGCTCGCCTCTGGATGACCTTGGAAACTAAATGCAGGACAATCTAACCGCTCTATCCCCTGTAGGCTCTGGTCAAACAAAGAGACGTGGGTGATGCGACAGGTGTCAGGCAGGGTTGCAGCATCCACGGCAAAACCATGATTTTGACTGGTAATTAATACCTGTCCCGTGGTTAAGTCTTGCACAGGATGATTAGCACCATGATGACCAAACTTCATCTTCATGGTCTTCGCCCCAGAGGCAAGACCCAGTAATTGATGCCCTAAACAAATACCAAAGAGTGGGATTTTATGCGCCGTAAAGGTTTTTATGGCTTCAATCGCATAATCACAGGGCTCAGGATCCCCCGGTCCGTTAGACAGAAAAATACCATCAGGCTTTAAGGACAGCGCTTCCTCGGCAGGAGTTTGCGCTGGCACCACGGTAACATCGCAGCCACGCTCCACCAACATACGTAAAATATTCTGCTTAACACCAAAATCATAGGCCACCACTTTAAAACGCTGTGTCACAGGGGCTGGGGCTTTGGGTTGGCTCGCTAAACGCCAGACGCTTTGCGTCCAAGCATAGGGCTCTTTAGTGCTCACCACCTTTGCCAAATCAAGACCTGCAAGTCCAGCAAAGGATCGCGCCTGTTGCAGCGCTTGTTCGATATTCACATTGGGCCCAGCCATGATACAACCGGACTGCGCTCCTTTTTCTCTAAGTAAACGCGTGAGTCTTCTTGTGTCCACTTCAGCAATTGCCACCACCTTGTGACGCTTTAAGTAATCGGGAAGAGACAATTCAGCTCTAAAATTCGATAATAAACGAGGCAGATCACGAATAATTAAACCAGCCGCCCAAACGGCAGAGGACTCTTTATCTTCCTCATTCACTCCCACATTACCAATGTGTGGATACGTTAACGTGACCAGTTGTTGGGCATAGGATGGGTCAGTTAAAATTTCTTGGTAACCTGTCATGGCAGTGTTAAACACCACCTCTCCCACACTGGCGCCTTCAGCACCAATGGATACGCCTTGAAATACTGATCCATCTGCCAGAACCAAAACAGCAGGCACGGTCATATTATTTGATCTATCCAAGACCATGACAATGAACTCCAGACGGGATTAGATATGAAAAACGGGAAGGACGTTGTTTTCATTCACGTCTTCCCGTTTCCGATTGTTAAAATTCTATCAGATTAGGCCAATTAAATCAAGACGATGTCAGGGGTGCGATGACTCAGAAAGCGCTTAACTTTCTCTTTACAGCCACACTGTAGAGTGTGTTGCCAATTAGGCTAGTAGTGCTTTAGCGCTGAAAACCTGAGAGCAAATCACGTAGCGCCTTTAAACCTAATACATCTTCCATATCATAAAGGCCAGCAGGTTTTCCTTGAAGAAATTTTGCTGCAGTGAGCGCTCCCTTAGCAAAGGTGTCTCGACCGCTGGCCTTATGGGTAATTTCCACTCTCTCACCGTCACCTAAAAAAGAGACGGTGTGATCTCCCACCACATCACCACCGCGCACTGTAGCAAAACCAATGGTATTAGGGTCTCGCTCTCCCATCATCCCCTGACGACCATATAACGCCACATCAGAGAGTGTTACGCCCCGCGCTTTAGCGATCACTTCACCTAAACGCAGCGCTGTACCAGAGGGAGCATCCACCTTGTGGCGATGATGCGCCTCGGTGATTTCCACATCAAAGCCCTCCGTTAACAAACGGGCGGCCAAATCAAGTAAAGACAAAGTGACATTTACGCCCACGCTCATGTTGGGCGCCATCATAATGGCAATACTGCGCGACGCCTCTTGGATTGCCTCTTTCTCACTGGCAGTAAAACCTGTGGTGCCAATGACCATGGCAACCTGCTGCTCACGGCACAGGGCAAGATGCGCTAAAGTGGCTTCAGGGCGGGTAAAATCAATTAGTACATCGGTGTTCTTAAGCTCCTTAGCACTCACTTCGCTAATTTTTACTTGGGTATTAACCCCCACCCAATCCCCTGGATCGCGTCCCAGTAAAGGGTGAGATGAGCGCTCAAGTGCGGCACTCAAAGCTAAGGCGTTATCGGCTAACACTTCTTCAATCAACACCCTACCCATTCTTCCTGTGCTTCCCGCCACAGCAACACGAATACTCATTTTATGCTCTCCGCATCCTGATACTCTGCCGCCTTAACCGGAGGATAGTCGTTGGTAAAGTGATCCACGTGATCCTTCACAAAATAGACGGTGAGGCGATGAGTGGTGCTTAATACGCCCTTATCGCGAGTATAAAAAACGTAATCCCACTGATTAGCGTGAAAGGGATCAGCCAGAAGGGGGGTACCCAGGATTAAGCTTACTTGCGAGCGCGTCATGCCAGGCTTTATTCGATCAACCATCTCAGTATCAATCGCTGTACCTTGCTGAATATCCAACTTGTAAGGATGCAAGCTACACGCAGAGAGTAACACCCAACCTAACCAATACCCTTTTTTAATCCACTTTATTTTGACCACAGACAATTTGACCTCAACGATAACCAACAGATTTATACGAATTTGCCTATAATACCTTATCTTGATACTAAAACACGATTGATGAGCGATCCGCAGAACTTAAAAGACATTGGCCTGAAGGCCACCTTACCTCGGCTTAAGATACTGAGTTTGTTCGAGCAATCGGATATTCGCCATATGAGCGCAGAGGAAATCTACCGTCGCCTCTTGCAAGAGGGGATGGAGATTGGTCTTGCTACCGTTTATCGGGTGCTCACCCAATTTGAACAGGCGGGCCTCTTAGTGCGTCATCATTTTGAAGGCAATCGGGCTGTCTATGAGCTTAACGGTGGCGAACACCACGACCATTTAGTGTGCATGCAGTGCGGACACGTTGAAGAGTTTAATGATCCTGAAATTGAAAAAAGACAAAACAAAGTGGCCAAAGAACGGGGCTTTGTGATTCACGATCATTCATTACAACTTTACGCGGACTGTATTCGTGAGAATTGTCCGCGTAAAGTAAATGGCTCTATTTAAGAACTGACTTTAACGTCTTACCCATTTCAGCCGGGTTACGGGTGACCTTAATACCACAGGCTTCCATGACCGAGAGTTTTTCCTGCGCCGTACCATGGCCTCCAGAGATAATGGCTCCTGCATGACCCATGCGTTTTCCAGGCGGGGCTGTCACCCCAGCAATAAACCCAATGACGGGTTTAGTCATGTTGTCCTTAATCCATCTGGCACAGGTTTCCTCATCATCGCCACCGATTTCACCCACCATAATCACCGCTTCCGTATGGGGATCTTGATTAAAGAGCTTTAACACATCAATGTGCTTCATGCCGTTAACAGGGTCGCCACCAATACCCACACAGGAAGACTGACCTAAACCCAACTCACGCAATTGACCCACCGCCTCATAGGTCAGCGTTCCTGAGCGGGACACCACACCGATGGGGCCTTTCTTATGAATGTGCCCCGGCATAATGCCAATCTTAATTTCATCAGGGGTAATCAAACCAGGACAATTGGGTCCGATGAGAACGGTTTTTTTGCCTTGCATTTTATAGCGCGTGCGAATCATATCGCGAACGGGGATACCCTCAGTGATACAGATCACCAAATCCAACTCCGCTTCCACCGCCTCATCAATGGCAGCGGCGGCAAAGGGAGGGGGAACATAGATCACCGATACATTGGCTCCGGTCTGTTCTTTGGCCTCTTTCACTGAATCAAAGATAGGAATACCTTCATAGGATTGCCCACCTTTTTTAGGGGTTACGCCGGCCACAAAACATTCTTTACCAAAGGCATACTCTTGACACATCTTGGTGTGAAACATGCCTGTCTTGCCAGTAATACCTTGGGTTAAAACACGGGTATTGCGATCTATCAGTATGGACATATCAACCTCTTGCAGCGGCGACGACTTTTTCAGCAGCATCAGCCATGTTGTTTGCAGAAATAATGGGGAGCCCGGATTGCGCCAATATTTGTTTACCTAATTCCACATTAGTGCCCTCAAGACGAACCACCAAAGGAACAGAGAGCTTCACTTGCTTAGCTGCCTCCACCACCCCCGTGGCAATCACATCACACTTCATAATGCCACCAAAAATATTGACCAGAATGGCTTTTAAATCAGGGTTTTTCAGCATCAATTTAAACGCTTCCGTGACTTTTTCTGTGGTGGCTCCACCCCCCACATCAAGAAAGTTAGCGGGGTTACCGCCATAGAGCTTGACAATGTCCATGGTCGCCATGGCAAGGCCTGCGCCATTCACCAAGCAACCGATATTGCCATCTAATGAAATATAAGAAAGATCAAACCGGGAGGCCTCGATTTCACTGGGATCCTCCTCATCTAAATCGCGCAGCGCCACAATCTCAGGATGACGATAAAGGGCGTTACTATCAAAATTCATTTTGGCATCCAGCGCTAAAACGCGCTTATCGCCAGTCACCACCATCGGGTTAATTTCAGCAAGGCTCGCATCTTTCTCATCAAATGCTTTGTAAAGCCCTTGTAAAAGCGTGGCAGATTGTGGCCACAGCTCTTGCTCAACCCCAATAAACTGGGACACCGTATTGCATTGCTCCAGCGTTAAGCCTGTCATCGGGTCAATTAAGACAGTTAAAATCTTATCAGGGCTTTTCTCGGCCACCTCTTCAATGTCCATCCCACCCTCGGGGCTCGCCATAAGAGCCACGCGTTGAGATTTGCGATCAACCACCATGCCGATATACAACTCTTTTTTAATATCCGCGCCTTCCTCAATCAACAGTCGACGTACCGGTTGTCCCTGCGGGCCTGTTTGATGGGTCACGAGATTCATTCCAAAAATTTGACCAGCATAGGTTTTGAGCTCATCGGGGGATTTAGCGACCTTCACGCCGCCGCCCTTACCTCTACCACCAGCGTGAATTTGCGCTTTTACAACGGCAACGGAGGAGGCGAGTGTGCGGCCAGCTTGAATGGCTTCATCAACACTAAAACAAGGAATACCGCGGGGAGTGGGGACGCCATACTGACGTAATATTTCTTTTGCTTGGTACTCATGAATCTTCATGGATTACCCTTATGTGTGTAAAAGTTAATCGAATAAGAAACCAACTTCAAAACCCTTTTATTCTATCAGATAGTGTTCTGACAAAAACAGGCCCTAAACACGCTTTTCTAGTGCTTTTTTTCCACTCGCCACTGGGAGTAAAATTTGGCGACCACGGGCCCGGTGGTATCTAAGGCGTGGCAACCATCCAAATGCGGGGGTTTGTTGGGTGAATGAGACTCCGCTGAGCCATAACGCGTTTGAAAGGCCACGGTGGCTAACGTGCCAATCATCTCGGTTAAATGGGTACAGCCTTTGACGCCACCAAAGCGCTCTTTAACAGCCCGCGTAAAGCCTGGTGCAATTTTAAGACCCTTTAGAGATTGATAGTGATCGGTAATGGTTTCACAAAAACCGGGATAGGGCCTGGCTTCAGTTTTGGCATAGGCATCGATGATGGTCATATCCGCATCAATGGTTATGCCCAACACCATGTCATGAATAGGTTCACCCGTTTTACGAATGCCATTCATCACCGGAAAATCATAGCCTTTAATATCAGTTAAATGTCCTTCAATATCATAGTGTCCATCCTCTCTCTCATACCCTTCTATGACAATACTTCGACGGTGTAATAATTTGCGTCCCTTAGACTCTTTGGCTGCCATAACTTACCCCACAAAAAAAACGATTACCAAGAACTCTACTATGATACTCTTTATCCTAGATTTTCAACCTTATTTAAGGTCAAGTATAAAAGCAGAATGAGGCACAGCTTGAGAGTTTTCCTGGTTTTTTTAAGCACACTATTTATTGTCCTACCGCCAATTGTTTATGCGGACAATTTGTCTATCCAAGACAAATTACTCATTAAAGCTTACAACGCTCACCAAAAAGATCAGATTAAAGTGCTGCGCTCAGTGGTCAATCAAATGCCTGAGGACGAGCTCG
>JAGXAW010000063.1 GCA_018971415.1 Betaproteobacteria bacterium | reverse complement strand
CCTCTTGCCAATTGCTGGAAGGTAATTCAACAAAACGATCACCAAAGTAGTATCTATCAAGCTCGTTGACGATATTTAGCGCCACTGAACGTCCATCATTATTGTAAATGACAGATCCATTTGCTGTGTTTAAGAGATCATGGGCAACTTGCACATAATTAACTCCTCTGACCTGTTGTTGATAATAGGGGTATAAGAAAAAGCCAAAAATAAACTTAAGTACAACAAGAGCCACCAAAATACGCTTAACCCACAATTGTATAAGTTGATTTGACTGCCAGAGAATATAAGCACTAACAAGTCCTATCAAAGGATAAAGACCGATTAAATAACGGATATGGCTTTGTGGAGCTAGCCAGTAAGGTAAAAGATTAATCAGGATTAACCAAAAAAGACGTTGAATGAGAGGATGCAGTTGGTGTTGTCTTTGTTTGAAAAGAATGAATAAGCTCAACGGTACCCAAGGGGAGAGGTACAGCGCAGTACTAAAGGGAAAAGTAATGATTTTTTTAAGATATCCTCCAATCGACTCTGCAGCCACTATTTTTTGTATTACGTCGCTAACCATAGAGTGGCCCATGTTTTGATGAAGGTTGACAGTGCTAAACCATAGGTAAGCAATCAACAGAGGGATAGGAAGAGCAATCCACAAGGAGCGAGAAATCTGTGGGCGTTTGAGAGTGCCATCCCACGAGAAAATAATTAGCGCCGAATACCAAATAGCGAAGGGAGTGAGTGATTTGGTTAAAAAAGCCGCACTGATCGACAGGGCACTCAGTACCATCAAATAAAGAGAGTGTTTACGTAGGGCATAGTACATTAGCGTTATTGCACTTATTGTAAACAATCCCAATAAAGGATCGGCGTAGGCGAGCCAGCCACGGTAGAAATACAGGTCTCCTAACGTGAGGGTAATCAACATTGAGAAGACAATAAAGGTTTTGTTGTTGATGACAGCACGCGCCAATAAGCCTGTTGATAGAGCCATGCCAAGAGTTGCTAAAAGGCTTACCAGCCGGGCTGCAAGAACAATCTGTTTAAAACCAATGAATTGAGCGACAAATCCTATTGCCCAGACGATCATCGGAGGCCTGTTGTAAAACTCGCCAAAGGTGGTTTGATGAAGAAAGTCATGGCGCTGCCACATCTCCATGGCGCCAATAGTATAGACCCCTTCCTCACCAACAATGTAAAAGCCTAGGGGTGGCAGCAGACTGAATATAATCAGTACCCCAAGAATCCATAAGAATGAGGTTTGCTTGGAGTGACTTGAAAACAATTATTTATTTCCTTGTAGTCGGTTAAGCAGCGCTTGAGTGATTTCTTTGGTGTTGGCGTTACCACCTAAATCTTTACTGCGAATGTGATCAACCACCAATACGTCGTGGATGGCGGCTCTAATGCGTTGGCCAAGATCGTTACGTTGTACATGGTCACACATCATGGCTGCTGCTGATAACAACGCCATCGGGTTGGCAATACCTAAGCCAGCAATATCAGGAGCTGAACCGTGGACCGCTTCAAATATGGCAGCGTGCTCTCCAATGTTGGCTCCCGGTGCTAAACCCAATCCCCCTACTAAACCGGCGATTTCATCTGAGAGAATATCGCCAAATAAATTGGTGGTTAAAATGACATCAAATTGAGATGGGTTCATGACAAGTTGCATAGCGCAAGCATCAACGATTCTCTCTTCCACTTGAATTTGATTACCATAATCCTTGGCAACTTCCAAAGCAGTTTCCAGAAAAATCCCAGTGAGTGCTTTCAAAATATTGGCTTTATGCACAATAGTGATTTTTTTACGGTTATTTTTAACGGCATAGTCAAAAGCATAACGAGCAATACGACGACTGCCAGCTCGCGTATTGACTCCTGAGGAGATGGCGGCACCATGGGGATCATTATCAATAGGAATATAATGGTCAAAACCCACATATAGCCCCTCAAGGTTTTCACGAATAAGAACAATGTCGACGTCTTCATAGCGTCCACCTGGCATTAAAGTGCTGGCGGGTCGGACATTCGCGTAGAGCTTAAATTCTTCACGAAGTCGAACATTAATGGATCGAAAGCCTCCTCCCACTGGCGTGGTTAAAGGTCCTTTTAGTGCAAGCCCTGTTTTTCTGATGCTTTCAAGGGTAGGATCAGGAAGCGGATCAAGATGGTCGTTGACAGCAGCCATGCCAGCAATTTGTCTGTCCCATTTAAAGGGAGCACCAAGGGCGTCAAGGATTGTCACCACTGACTCAACGATTTCGGGGCCAATGCCGTCTCCTGGAATAAGAGTGGCTGGAATGGGTGAGTGGTTGGCATTCATGGTGTTAACCTCTTTTAATATATCGACAGGACATGATAGTCATTAAATCTTTAATAAAACTTAAATTAATTTACTGATTATAATCCGCAATCTATAAAAAAACTTGCATCTCCTGAAAATTCCGGTATAGTACGCACAAGTAATTCAATTACTTAAGCTGTCTCTGACCTTCACATTTCAACCATCGAATTTCTGGTTTGCCGGTTAGTGACATTGACCGGCGGACATTTCCGCTTATTTACATGTGCTCTGATGAGATTCGGGGATAAATATATTCCCTAAGGGCGCACTATTTATTTGGAAAAATAATTGTGAACGACAAACAAACCGAAATAACTTTTAATGATTTACCTTTAAACGAGAACATCATTCGTGCTGTTCATGAGGCGGGGTATACTGTGCCTACCCCTGTGCAGGCCCAGTCAATTCCAGTGTTACTTAACGGCCAGGATTTATTGGTTACCTCACGGACAGGCTCTGGGAAAACGGCTGCATTTATGTTGCCGGCACTCCATAAGCTAACCTCCGCTCAAGGGACGGGACGCGGTCCTAGATTACTTGTATTGTCCCCTACCAGAGAATTGGCTACTCAAATTACTGAGGCAGCTAAAAAGTATGGAAAATATTTAAAGCAAGTTCGCATCGTATCCATCTTAGGGGGTACCTCCTACCATGTGCAGAACCGTATGCTCTCAAAACCCTACGAAATTCTAGTAGCTACACCAGGACGATTGATTGATCAAATGAATCAAGGCCGAATTGATTTATCAAAAGTTGAAATGTTAGTTCTAGATGAAGCTGACCGTATGCTGGATATGGGCTTTATTGATGATGTTGAAAAAATCGCCAGCGCAATACCAGAGAGCCGTCAAACATTGTTGTTTTCAGCCACAATGGACCGTGAGATTCTTCGCTTAGCCAATCAATTACTGAAAGATCCTGTTCGTATCGAAGCCACTGAATTACATGCTTCACATGAAAACATTGAGCAACGTTTACATTATGTGGATGACCTATCCCATAAAAATCGTCTGTTGGCTCATTTACTCACTGATGCGGCAGTTAATCAAGCGATTGTGTTTACAGCGACCAAACGAGATGCTGACTTGGTTGCCAGTGACTTAGCCGGCATGGGTCATCAAGCGGCGGCACTTCATGGTGATATGAATCAAGGTGCACGTAATCGTACATTAGATGGTCTACGCCGTGGACGTTTTCGTGTTTTAGTGGCCACCGATGTTGCCGCTAGGGGGATTGATGTTCCAGGTATTTCACACGTGATTAATTATGACTTACCTAAAATGGCTGAAGATTATGTTCACCGTATTGGTAGAACAGGTCGTGCAGGGAATAAAGGTACGGCTATCTCGCTTGCCGGTAGTCGTGATTTGATGCATCTGAAAAAAATCGAACGTTTCACCGGACAGAATATTACTGTTCATACCATTCCTGGTTATGAAGCAAAACGTCCAATGAAGCCTTCTAAACCGAGCTCCTCAGGTGGACAACGTCATGGTCGTGGCGCAGGATCAGGTGGACGAACTTTTGGTGGTGGAAACAAGGGTGAATTTCAGTCACGCAGCCATCCACAAAAAAGACGTTTTGAAGGAGGACAACCTACTTTCTTGCAAGATGAACGTCCACGCTTTGATGCAGAACGCCCTCGTTTTGATGCAGAGCGTCCTCGTTTTGATCAAGCGCGTCCTGCAAGAGCAGATGGAACCCGTGTACGTGCAGATGGTAACCGCGCCCGTCCTGAGGGAGCGCGGGGTCGTTCAGAGGGTCCTCGCCATCGCAGCGATGCAGTGGCTCCTCGTACCCGTGCAGACGGGAGTCCGATAAGAACAGATGGTGCCCGGACACTGAGCGATGGGGCTCGCCGTAAAAAGCCGTTGTTTGGTGAGCAAACACCTCTTCACACCCAATCTCGGTTTTTCCCAGATTCCCCAAAGTCGAA
>JAGXAW010000062.1 GCA_018971415.1 Betaproteobacteria bacterium | reverse complement strand
GCCGTCAAAGCAATTTCTGCATGTTGATGATTCGGGATATTAACCCCAGCAATACGTGCCATAAAACGACCTCGATCTTGTTACGTTAAATCACCAGATTAACCCTGGCGCTGTTTGTGGCGAGGATCATCACAAATCACTCGCAATACCCCTTTACGTCGTACTAACTTACACTTACGACATACTTTCTTTACTGATGCCTGTACTTTCATGCTCTTTCTCCTACATTCCCGTTACTTGGCGCGGAAGGTAATCCTACACCGAGTTAAATCATAAGGGGTGAGTTCAACTGTCACCTTATCACCTGGAAGAATACGAATGTAATGCATACGCATTTTTCCAGAAATATGTCCTAGTACCACATGATCGTTTTCGAGCTTAACGCGAAAAGTTGCGTTAGGAAGGGTCTCTAAAATCTCACCCTGCATCTCGATCGTATCTTCTTTAGCCATTGATTCTCGCGTTATCCCTTGAAATTCGCTTTCTTTAACAAGCTGTCATACTGCTGTGCCATGGCGTAGGACTGAACCTGCGCCATAAAATCCATGGTCACTACCACAATAATTAAAAGTGACGTACCACCAAAATAAAAGGGCACATTAAATTTCACAATCAAAAACTCTGGCAACAAACACACTAAAGAAATATAAATTGCCCCGGTTAAGGTCAGACGGGTCATGATTTTATCAATGTACCGCGCTGTTTGCTCGCCTGGACGTATTCCCGGCACAAAGGCTCCACTTTTTTTCAAGTTGTCCGCTGTCTCTTTACTGTTAAACACCAAAGCCGTGTAAAAGAAACAAAAGAACACAATGGCTGCTGTATACAGTAATACATACACAGGCTGTCCTGGACTCAACACAGCACTGATATCTTTTAGCCAACGAAAATTTTCATGGCTACCAAACCAACCCGCTAAGGTGGCAGGAAACAAAATAATACTGCTCGCAAAAATGGGAGGAATCACACCCGCCATATTGAGTTTCAACGGCAAATGAGAACTTTGTCCACCATAAATCTTGTTACCCACTTGGCGCTTAGCATAATTCACAATAATTTTTCGTTGCCCACGCTCTACAAAAACCACTAGGGCAGTAACTAACGCCACTGCAGCAAACAAAATCAAAGCAGTAAACCAAGAAAACGCACCCGTTCTTACCAGCTCCAAGGTACTGCCAATGGCCCGCGGAAGACCAGCCACAATACCCGCAAAAATAATCAACGAAATACCGTTACCAATACCACGCTCTGTAATCTGTTCGCCAAGCCACATTAAAAACATGGTGCCAGTAACTAAAGTAATGGCTGTGGTTAAACGAAAAGCCAAACCAGGATCAATCACTAAACCAGGTTGCGCTTCAAGAGCTACCGCAATACCTACCGCTTGGAAAAACGCTAAAACTACCGTACCGTAACGGGTGTACTGAGTAATTTTACGTCTACCCGCTTCACCCTCTTTTTTCAACGCTTCAAAACTGGGCACTACAGTACCTAACAACTGCATAATAATAGAGGCAGAAATGTAGGGCATGATACCTAAAGCAAACACGGTGAAGCGTGACAATGCACCACCAGAGAACATGTTAAACATGCCCAAAATGCCGCCTTGCTGACTATTAAACAAACGAGCCAACTCAACTGGATTAATTCCGGGCACTGGAATGTGCGCACCAATGCGATACACCACCAAAGCACCCAAAACAAACCATAGGCGACGTTTTAAATCACCAAATTTGTCTTGATTCATGGCGGGGGAGGTAACCATTAGCTAGCCTCAGCTTCCACAATCACTGAACCACCGGCTTTCTCAATGGCGTCTTTTGCACCTTTAGAGACCGCAATACCCTCAAGCTTCACAGCGCGGGTAATTTCGCCCTTCAAAAATACTTTGGCACCACCAGCACTACCGGAGATAAGACCTGCCTGTTTTAAAGCCAACAAATCAATGACATCGCCGTTAACTTTCATCAAATCGCCCAAACGAACCTGTTCTGTCTCGTGACGGTTAACAGGTTGGAATCCACGTTTTGGTAAACGACGTTGTAGTGGCATCTGACCACCCTCAAAACCCACCTTATGAAAACCACCAGAGCGGCTTTTCTGCCCCTTATGACCACGACCTGCGGTTTTACCAAGACCACTACCGATACCGCGACCTACACGACGACGGGCTTTTTTGGCGCCTTCAGCAGGTTTGATTGTATTAAGTTCCATAGTACTTTCCTTAATGATTACACCACGCGAACCAAATGACTGACCTTATTGATCATGCCACGGTTCTCTGGGGTATCTTTCACTTCAACCACATGATGCATACGTCTTAATCCTAAGCCACGAACACAGGCTTTATGAGATTGAATAGCACCAATAGGACTTTTAAATAAAGTCACACGCAATGTTTTATTTTGTGAGGCTGACATGGTCAATTACTCCGTAATTTCTTCTACTGTCTTACCACGTTTCGCGGCAATTTCAGAAGGACGACGGGTAGCCATCAAACCGTTCAAAGTAGCACGAATCACGTTGTAAGGATTGGTTGAACCAATACATTTAGCGAGCACATCTGTCACGCCCATCACTTCAAACACCGCTCTCATTGGACCACCAGCGATAATTCCGGTACCCTCAGAGGCAGGTTGCATAAACACTTTCGCTGCACCATGCTCACCAATCACTTGATGATACAAAGTACCGTTCTTTAAATTCACTTTAACCATTTTGCGGCGAGCTTGTTCCATGGCCTTTTGTACAGCCACGGGTACCTCACGGGATTTACCTTTCCCCATGCCAATACCACCGTCGCCGTCACCAACAACAGTCAATGCTGCAAAGCCAAGAATACGACCACCCTTAACAACTTTGGTTACGCGGTTAACGGCCACCATTTTCTCGCGTAAGCCGTCTTTACTCTCATCTGTATTTTCAATTTTTGCCATTTGCTATCCCGATGGGTTTCGCTAATTAGAACTTTAATCCGCCTTCACGTGCTGCATCAGCCAAAGCTTTAATGCGTCCGTGATAACGGAAACCTGAACGATCAAAGGCCACACTTTCAACCCCTGCCTTGAGCGCTTTTTCAGCAATGCGCTTACCCACTGCACTTGCCGCTTTGACATTGCCGCCATTGGCAATCTCTTTTCTCACTTCAGGCTCAAGAGTAGAAGCACTTGCTAATACCTTAGATCCTGTTGCATCAATAATCTGCGCGTAAACGTGCTGATTGGTACGATGTACTGTTAAACGTACTGCGCACAACTGAGTGATTTTTGCACGGGTTTTACGTGCGCGCCGAACTCTTCCGTTGTCATGCATCATGATCTAATCGCCTTATTTCTTCTTAGTTTCTTTCAAAATAATTTGCTCGTCGACATAACGAACACCCTTACCCTTATAAGGCTCAGGTTTACGGTATGCTCTAACTTCAGCAGCCACTTGACCTACCACTTGACGATCAATCCCTTTAATGATGATCTCCGTTTGGCTAGGTGTCTCAACCTTAATTCCAGCGGGCATTTGGTGCACCACAGGATGAGAAAAACCAAGACTTAAATTTAATTTGTCACCCTGCGCTTGCGCACGGTAACCCACTCCAACGAGTGTTAGCTTTTTCTCCCAACCCTTGGTTACGCCATTAACCATATTAAACACCAAGGCACGGGCAGTCCCGGACATGGCATTGGCAAACTGGCTATTATTGGCAGGTTTGAAGGACAGAATATTGTCAGCTTTCTCAACCACCACTTGGTCACCAAGATGCTGCTTTAAAGCACCCAAGGGGCCTTTTACAGCGATCTCACCATGACCTATGGTAATTTCGACTTTTTCAGGAATAACAACTGGATTATTAGCTATACGTGACATGGTTATCTCCTTATGCCACGATACACAACACTTCACCGCCTACATTGCGATGACGTGCGGCACGATCAGTAATAACTCCTGCTGGGGTAGATACAATGGCGACACCTAAACCATTCATCACCTTAGGAATATCCTGGCAGCTCTTATAAATACGTAAACCTGGACGACTGACGCGCTCGATCAACTCAATAACTGGGCGTCCGGCGTAATACTTGAGAGTTAACTCAAGCGTAGGTTTGTTGTCATGTTGATGGACTGAATAACCATCAATATAACCTTCTTCTTTCAGAACATTGGCAATTGCCACTTTCAATTTTGAAGAAGGCATCGACACACTGCCTTTCTCCGCACGCTGGGCGTTACGGATACGAGTTAGCATATCGGCGATTGGATCTGTCATGCTCATTGAATGCGCTCCTGGTCCTACCAACTGGCTTTGATCATGCCTGGAATTTCTCCACGCATTGCGATCTCACGGAGCTTGTTACGCCCC
>JAGXAW010000023.1 GCA_018971415.1 Betaproteobacteria bacterium | reverse complement strand
CTCAAACTCTAATTGCATATTATCCTGCAAGGCACTTGATGTGTTGTAGTGATCAACTTGAACTGAGTGATCCACAACCAAATTAACCGGTACCAAGGGTTCAATGGATTTGGGATTTTTGCCTTGATTTACAGCAACGTTGCGCATGGCAGCAAGATCAGCAAGAAGAGGTACGCCGGTAAAGTCTTGCAAAACCACACGAGCGACGACAAAAGGAATTTCCTCTGTGCGTGATTGATTAGGCTGCCAATTTGCCAGCGCCTTAACATGATCTTCAGTGATCCTTTTACCGTCTACATTGCGTAGGACAGACTCGAGTACGATCCTGATGGATACCGGTAACCGATTGACGTTTGTAAATCCAGCCTCAGCAAGTGCTGGGATAGAATAGCACTTAGCATTACCTTTTTTGGTAGTAAATTCTTTTAGCGTATTGAAAGTATTGTGTGACATAGTTTTAAACTCCATTTACATCTTCTAGATGACAAAAAGATCAACAAATTCGTTGACAGGGGTGTTTTCTAATTGGGTTTGATCGAGGGCTAAATTCAATATGGCCTGTTGTTGTTTTTGTGGAAAACGACGTGCCAGATTAATTTTAAATTTTTCCTCTAACAGTGGAATACCTTCAGCACGACGGCGTCGGTGACCAACAGGGTATTCAACAGCCACTTGGTCGGTTTTACTGCCATCTTTGAAGAAAATCTGAATGGCATTAGCAATAGAGCGTTTTTCAGGATCGAGGTAGTCTTTACTGTATTGGCTATTCTCGACACATTCCATTTTGGCGCGTAAAGCATCAATTCTAGGATCTTGAGCTCGCGCATCTTCATAATCAGCTGCAGTTAATTGCCCAAAAATCAATCCAACAGCAGTCATATACTGAATACAATGGTCACGATCGGCTGGATTATTAAGTGGGCCTTTTTTGTCAATAATACGAATGGCTGATTCATGCGTGGTGATAACAATTTTTTCAATGTCATCAAGACGATGTTTAATTTGTGGATGAAGTTTAAGTGCACATTCAACGGCAGTTTGCGCATGGAACTCAGCCGGAAAGGAAATTTTAAATAAGACATTTTCCATAACGTAGCTACCATAGGGGCGCTGAAACGCAAATGGTTTTCCTTTAAAGAGTACATCGTAAAATCCCCAGGTTTTTGCAGTCAGTACTGAGGGGTAACCCATTTCACCTTTCTGTACCATTAAGGCGAGTCGAACTGCACGACTTGTCGCATCGCCTGCAGCCCAAGATTTTCTTGAACCTGTATTAGGAGCATGGCGATAGGTTCTCAGACTTTGGCCATCAACCCAAGCCAGCGAAACGGCATTAATAATTTCATCTTTTGTTAAGCCCAATAGTTTTGATACGACTGCTGTTGAGGCAACTTTAACCAGAACTACATGGTCAAGACCCACACGGTTAAAGCTATTTTCAAGCGCCAATATCCCCTGAATCTCGTGCGCTTTGATCATGGCTTCTAGTACATGTCTCATGGTGAGCGGCGCTTTGCCAGCGGCTACTTTGTTTCTGGATAGCCAATCAGCAACGGCAAGAATACCGCCTAGATTGTCGGAGGGATGCCCCCATTCTGCAGCAAGCCAAGTATCGTTAAAGTCTAGCCAACGAATCATACAACCAATGTTAAAGGCTGCGTGAACTGGATCTAACTGAAATTGTGTTCCAGGTACTTTGGCGCCATTAGGAACAACAGTACCAGGTACGATTGGCCCCATCAATTTGGTACAAGCTGGATAGGAGAGGGCCTCTAAACCACAACCCAAGGTATCTATCAGACAGTTCCGAGCAGTATCTAAAGCTTCCTTTGACGAAATCGTAAACTGATCTACGTAATTGGCAATATCTACCAACACTTGGTCTGGAGCAGGTCTTTCGTTTGAGATATGAGATGACATGGGATTTTTCCTAATTAGCGTAAATCAATAGGGACAAAGGTTTTATTTTCTGGACCAGTATAATTTGCACTTGGTCTGATAATTTTATTATCGATTCTTTGTTCGATAATATGCGCAGACCAACCAGCCGTTCTTGCTATCACAAAAATGGGTGTAAACATCGCCGTGGGGATTCCTAGCATGTGATAACTCGATGCACTATACCAATCAAGATTTGGGAACATTTTCTTTTCGGCCCACATAACCTGTTCGATTCGCTCTGAAATATCAAATAAGCTCAAGTAACCAGCCTCTTTACATAGACTTCTTGAGATTTCTTTAATAATTTGGTTACGTGGATCTGAAAGGGTGTAAACGGGATGTCCAAAACCAATAATGATCTCTTTATTGGCTATGCGTTGTTTAATATCTAATTCAGCTTCATCAGGACTATGATAGCGACGAATAATATCCATGGCCACTTCATTCGCACCACCATGTTTGGGTCCTCTTAAGGTACCAATACCTGAGGTAATACTTGAATACATATCAGATAAGGTCCCAGCAGTAACCCTGGCGGCAAAGGTGGATGCGTTAAATTCATGTTCTGCGTATAAGATAAGGGAAGTATCCATTGCTTTGACATGAGAGGAAGTGGGTGGTTTACCATGTAAAAGATGTAGAAAGTGACCAGCAATGGTGTCATCATTTGTTTCTACATCAATTTGACGTCCATGATGTGAGAAGTGGTACCAGTAAAGGAGCATTGAGCCAAATGAAGCCATTAGTTTGTCAGCGATATCCCTCGCACCAGTAATGTTGTGATCTTCTTTTTCTGGTAATAAAGTACCGAGAACTGAGGCACCCGTTCTGAGTACATCCATGGGATGGGCTGCCGCAGGAATTTGCTCAAGAACGATTTGCAATTGAGCTGGTAAACCCCTTAAGGACTGGAGTTTCTTTTTATATTGTTTTAATTCAGCTTGAGTAGGTAAGTGGTCATGGATTAATAAGTGAGCAACTTCTTCAAAAGTAGCGTGTTTTGCAAGATCTAAAATATCAAAACCACGGTAATGTAGGTCGTTACCACTTCTGCCCACTGTACAAATTCCGGTATTACCCGCCACAACGCCTGAGAGAGCAACGGATTTTTTTGGTTTTCCTGTTGTTATATTTGTATTTTCACTACTCATTATTTCTCCTCCTCCTTATTAAACAGTGCATCCAACTTTTGCTCATAAGAGTGATAATTTAAAAAGTCATACAATTCGGCGCGGGTTTGCATCGTATCAATGACATTTTGTTGTGTTCCATCACGTCGTATGGCCTGGTAAACATTGAGTGCGGCCTTGTTCATTGCGCGGTAAGCCCCACAACAATAAAGAACAATGTCCACACCGGCTGATTTAAGTTCTGATGTGGTAAATAGAGGGGTAGCCCCAAATTCTGTGATGTTGGCCAGTATAGGAACGTTAACTTTTTGTCTAAAGAGTTGGTATGTAGGCAGTTCTGAAATGGCTTCTGGAAAAAGCATATCAGCTCCCGCTTCTATACATGCCTGAGCTCTATCAATAGCTGCATTGATGCCATCAACGGCAATGGCATCAGTACGCGCCATAATCACAAAACTGTCGTCAATCCGGGCATCAACTGCAGCTTTAACGCGGTCAACCATTTCCTCTAGGCTAACAATGGCTTTATTGGGCCTGTGTCCGCAACGCTTACTCTGAACTTGGTCTTCAATATGAAGACCTGCAGCCCCAGCTTTTGTCATGCTTTTAACAGTACGCGCAATATTAAAAGCGCCGCCCCAACCAGTATCCGCATCCACCAGTAATGGTAAGGTTGAGCTGTCGGTTATTCGTCTTATATCAATCAATACATCTTCTAAGGTTGATATACCAAGATCAGGCATTCCTAAGGAATTGGCAGCCACCCCTCCACCAGATAGATAAATTGCTTGATAACCCATGCGCTCAGCCATTCTCGCGGTGTACGCATTAATCGTCCCAACGATTTGCAAGGGAGACTCTTGTTTTACTGCGTTACGTAGTTTGTTTCCTGGAGTAGGGTATGACATAGCGCTCCCTGTAAATAAATAATATTGGATTTTTTTTACCACTTATATTAATGTATTACAGTTTTATATGTCAATTAATATATATCTTATATAAGATATATATTATTGGAAAAGACTACTTAAGCGTGTTATAGTAATAAAGTACTTAAGGAGCAGTTATGAATAGTCTAGCTTCACCGAGTTATAGACCGCTTTACGACCAAATAAAAATACTAATTACGCAAAGTTTAATTGCGGGTGAATGGAAGCCAGGTGATGCTATTCCGAGCGAAATCGATCTTGCCTCAAGATTTAAAGTAAGCCAAGGAACAGTTAGAAAAGCAATTGACGAACTCGCTGCTGAAAATATCCTAATACGTCGTCAAGGAAAGGGAACGTATGTGGCTAGCCATACAACCGGCATTTCCTCCACACGTTTTCTTCGCATCAACCGAGATGACGGTCAAATTGAGTATCCAACAAGTCAATTCATATCTGTAACAAAAGAGAAGGCTCCAGAGATTTCTGCCAATTTACTTGAACTTAGAGTGGGTGCAAGTATCTACTGTATTAAAAGATTGTTGTGTTACAAAAACAAGCCTCAAATTTTTGATGAGATTCATATTCCTGCCGCCTACTTTAAGGGCCTCGACGAGGATATGGTGAAGAATTTTACTGGCTCCTTATATAGTTTTTTTGAGACGCGCTTTGGTATCACCATGATACGTGCTGAAGAACATATTAAAGCAGTTGCAGCGAGTCATGAAGTTAGCAAGTTGTTAAAAGTGCCCGAGCACCATCCATTGCTTCAGGTGGATCGAGTTGCATTTACTTATGGTGACAGACCCGTTGAATGGCGAAGAGGGTTATGTCATACAGATAGATTTTCATATGTCACAGAAATGAGTTAAGAGGATATTTATGACGGTAACTACTAAAAAAAGACCTAAAAATTTAGACCTTACTACAATCAAGCTCCCTGTACCGGGTGTCGTATCGATACTGCACCGAATTAGTGGGGCTTTATTATTTTTAGTGGGTATTCCTTTGCTACTGATTTACCTACAGTCAGTCTCTGGTACAAGCTTGGATTATCAGCAGGTTTCTTTTCTTTATAACAATTCCATTGTTAAATTAATCGCCCTTGTCATGCTATGGTCATTTTTGCACCATTTTTGTGCTGGGATCAGATATTTACTTTTAGATTTGCACATAGGGATTGAGCTTTCTGGTGCAAGGTTATCAAGTCAGATAGTGTTAGCAATTAGTCTATTTTTAACAGTATTAATTGGGGTTAAATTATGGTAAAGCGTGTCGTTGTTGGTGCCCACTATGGTTTAAAAGACTGGGTTATTCAGCGGGTGAGTGCGGTTATCATGGCGATCTATGTCTTGGCGTTTCTGGTAGTCGTGCTTCAATTAGGCTCCCTTGGCTATCAAGATGCTCACCAGCTATTGTCCAACCGTTTTGTAAAGGTAGTTACCTTACTCTTCTTAGTCTCGCTATTGATGCACGCCTGGATTGGCGTCAGAGACATATTTATGGATTACATCAAACCAACATCCCTAAGATTTTTCTTACAAGCAAGTGTTTTGATTGCTTTAATCGGCTATGGTGCCTGGGCATTACTTATTTTATGGAGTTAACGAATGGCTTTAACTAAACAAGTATTTGATACGGTTATTGTCGGAGGTGGAGGTTCTGGTCTTAGAGCGGCACTCCAACTGGCGGAAGCGGGCTACCGTGTTGCAGTATTTTCAAAAGTGTTTCCAACTCGTTCGCACACGGTGGCGGCTCAAGGTGGAATTGGCGCATCTCTTGGAAATATGCAAGAGGACAACTGGCTTTGGCATATGTATGACACAATTAAAGGCTCTGATTACTTAGGCGATCAAGACGCCATTGAGTATATGTGTCGTAAAGCTGCTGAAGTGGTTTATGAATTAGAGCATTTTGGTATGCCGTTTGACAGAAATCCTGATGGCACGATTTATCAAAGACCCTTTGGTGGTCATTCACAAAATTTTGGCGAAAAACCTGTCCAACGTGCTTGCGCGGCCGCAGACCGAACAGGGCATGCGATGCTTCATACGCTCTACCAACGCAATGTAAGAGCCCGTTGCCAGTTTTTTATCGAATGGATGGCTTTGGATCTCATAAGAGACTCTGAGGGAGCAGTCGTTGGTATAGTCGCCATGGAAATGGAAACAGGTCAGGTAGTTGTCTTCCAGTCTAAATCCGTTGTACTAGCAACTGGTGGAGCAGGTAGGATTTATCGCTCCAGTACCAATGCTTACATAAATACTGGTGATGGAATGGGGATGGCAGCACGTGCTGGTATTCCTCTTGAGGACATGGAATTTTGGCAGTTTCACCCAACTGGAGTGGCTGGTGCGGGAGTTCTTATTACAGAAGGTGTGAGAGGGGAGGGAGGAATCTTACTCAACTCACAGGGTGAACGTTTCATGGAGCGTTATGCGCCCACCATGAAAGATTTGGCAAGTCGCGATGTCGTCTCCAGAGCAATGGATCAGGAGATCAAAGAAGGAAGAGGTGTGGGTCCTGAAAAAGATCACGTTCTTCTCAAATTAGATCATTTGGGCCCAGACGTTATCAACAAAAGACTTCCAGGAATTCGTGAAATCGCAATTAAGTTTGCTCACGTGGATCCTATTAAAGAACCTATTCCAGTGGTGCCAACTTGCCATTACCAAATGGGTGGCATTCCTACAAACTATTATGGGCAAGTTGTCGTTCCCAAAAACGGTAACCCAAATTCTATTGTTCCTGGCTTATACGCAATCGGTGAATGTGCTTGCGTTTCAGTTCATGGTGCTAACCGCCTAGGTACAAACTCATTACTGGACTTGCTGGTATTTGGAAAATCGGCTGGAGATCATTTGGTTGAATGGTTAAAAACAAACCCTCAACATCGTGATTTGCCGAAAGATGCTGGTGATTTTTCATTGTCACGTTTGGCTCGTATTGATGGTTCAACAAGTGGTGAAAGTGTTCATGAAGTGGGGGCAGAGATTCGACGTACTGTTCAGAACCACGCCGGCGTATTCCGCACAGACGCTTTGTTAAGTGAAGGTGTTGAAAAAATTAAAGAAGTGGCAGAACGCGTTCAACGCACTCATGTTAAAGATAAAAGTAAAGTATTCAACACAGCCCGTATAGAAGCGCTTGAACTTGAAAACTTGATTGTTGTCGCTCAAGCCACTCTCGTGTCTGCCGATGCAAGAAAAGAGAGTAGAGGGGCCCATGCCAGAGATGATTTCAAAGAACGTGATGATAAAAATTGGCTTAAACACAGCCTTTGGTATTTAGAGCAAAATCGCATGGACTACAAACCTGTTAACTTAAAACCTTTAACTGTTGAGTCCTTTGAACCTAAAGTTAGAGTTTACTAATTCGGAGTGCAAAATGAAATTTAGTATCTATCGTTTTAATCCAGATGTAGATGAAAAACCTTACATGCAAGACTATGACATTGAGCTCGGTCCCACAGACAGAATGTTATTGGACGCTATTTTAAAGATTAAGGAAATGGATGACAGTCTTGCTCTGCGCAAATCCTGTCGCGAAGGGGTCTGTGGTTCCGATGGTATGAATATTAATGGTAAAAACGGCTTAGCTTGTATCACTCCATTAAAAGACTTAAAAGAACCTGTGGTTTTGCGTCCTTTGCCTGGACTCCCTGTCATTCGCGACTTAATAGTTGATATGGGACAGTTCTTCAAACAATATAACTCCATAAAACCTTATCTAATTAATGATGCACCTCCACCTCAGAAAGAGCGTCTACAGTCTCCAGAGGATCGTGAAGAGTTAAATGGACTTTACGAATGCGTTTTATGTGCCTGTTGTAGTACTTCTTGTCCTTCTTTTTGGTGGAATCCAGATAAATTTGTTGGACCAGCTGCCTTATTACAAGCCTATCGCTTTATTGCAGATACCCGTGATGAGGCTACTAATGAAAGATTGGATAATTTAGAAGATCCTTATCGCTTATTCCGTTGCCATACTATTATGAATTGTGTTGATGTGTGTCCTAAGGGCTTAAACCCAACAAAGGCAATTGGCAAAATCAAGGATGCTTTACTTAAAAGATCCGTTTAAATATGACCTTAGACAAGATTCGACTTGAGAGAATTATTTGGCGAAGCAGAAGAGGTCTGCTCGAAATGGATCTTATTCTAGAGCGATTCTTGTCTAAACATTTAAACTCGTTAAGTGAAGAAGAGTTATTAGTCTACGATAATTTTTTACTTTTATCGGATAACGAGTTTTTAGATTTGGTGATGGAAAGGGCTGAACCTCAAGAACTTGCTGAGTTGCATTTATTGCAGAAGATAAGAAATTCTTAAGATTTACGTTTTATATTGAATGCTGGGAGAGTAATTCATGGACAGTAATAAAAGCGCAAAATTAATCACGCCTGAAGGTAATACAGTAGAACTACCTATCTATTCAGGATCCATAGGGCCTGATGTGATTGATATTCGAGCACTGGGACAAACGGGGATGTTTACCTATGATCCCGGTTTTTTGGCAACGGCCAGTTGTAAATCAGAAATTACTTATATCGATGGTGATCAAGGGTTGCTCTATTACAGGGGATATCCTATTGAGCAATTGGCTGAACAATCTGATTTTATGGAAGTGTGTTATTTACTGTTGAACGGTGAGTTACCTACACAAAAACAACGAACTGATTTTGAACAAAATATTCGTCGTCATACGATGGTGCACGACCAGCTTACCAATTTCTTCAAAGGTTTCCGTCGTGACGCCCATCCGATGGCTGTTATGGTTGGTGTGGTTGGTGCCCTCTCTGCCTTTTATCATGATTCATTAAATATCACCAATGCAGAGCACAGAGCCATTTCTGCTACTCGTCTACTGGCAAAAGTACCCACCATTGCTGCCATGTGTTATCGCTATAACACGGGGCTTCCCTTTATGTATCCAAGAAACGATTTAAGTTACGCGGCTAACTTTCTTCATATGATGTTTGCAACACCTTGTGAGGAATACAAACCTAACCCTGTTTTAGTTAGAGCCTTTGACAGAATCTTAACCTTACACGCTGATCATGAACAAAATGCATCTACCTCAACAGTTAGATTGGCGGGTTCAAGTGGTGCTAACCCATTTGCTTGTATTGCTGCAGGTATTGCTGCGTTATGGGGTCCTGCTCATGGTGGCGCCAACGAAGCCGTATTAAAACAATTGGCAGAAATAGGTGATGTGTCACAGGTTGGTAAATATATCGCAAGAGCTAAGGATAAAAACGATTCATTCAGACTGATGGGATTTGGACACCGTGTTTATAAAAACATGGATCCTCGTGCAGGTGTTATGCGTAAAACTTGTCATGAAGTGTTAAACGAGTTAGGTCTTCATGATGATCCGATGTTTAAATTGGCATTGGAACTTGAGAGAATTGCGCTTGAAGACGAGTACTTTATTTCCAAAAAGCTCTATCCAAACGTTGATTTTTATTCTGGCATTGTTCTGAGAGCTCTGGGTATTCCCGTTAGCATGTTTACGGCTGTGTTTGCACTCGGAAGAACGGTTGGTTGGATTTCACAATGGAATGAAATGATTTCCGATCCAGAACAAAAAATTGGGCGTCCCCGTCAGCTTTATATCGGACAAACAAAAAGAGATTGGGTGCCTGAATCTCAACGTGGTTAATTGTATGTAGGACTATTTAATATTAATTGAGGAATTACTATGTTTAAGGATGATCTCAATAGTTCATATTTGTTTGGAACTAACGCTTCATTTATTGAAGAACAATATGAGCTTTACTTAGATAATCCAAATAACGTCAACTCAGATTGGCGTCGATATTTTGATGAGTTACAAAAAAACAGTACTTCAACGAGTAAAGATCAAAATCACAGTGCAATCCTAGAACAATTTGCCCTTTATGCAAAACAGAAGGGTTCTCACCAAGTTGTCAGTCAATCGCAGAATCCAAAACAAGTTGCAGTCCTACAACTTATCAATGCTTATCGCTTTTTAGGTAACAGGATTGCCGATTTGGATCCATTGCAGCGTCACGCACCTAATCCTGTTCCAGAGCTGGATTATAAACACTACGGACTTGATGACTCTGATTTTGATACTGAGTTTGACACTGGCTCTCTTGTCGGTCCTGATCGTGCTACTTTAAGAAATATACTTTCTGCACTAAAAGAAACCTACTGTGGCCATGTAGGTGTCGAATATATGTTCTTAACCAGTACGGAGCAAAAGCGTTGGATACAGAGCCGTTTTGAGGGATCTAGGTCTAAAATTACCCTCAGTGCTGAGGATAAAAAAAGTCTTCTACAACATATTACAGCGGCCGAGACTTTAGAGAGATATCTACACACCCGTTACGTTGGTCAGAAAAGATTCTCTTTAGAAGGTGGTGAGTCACTCATCCCTATTGTAAATGAGACCATTCAAAGAGCTGGTGCTTCAGGGACCAAGGAGATTGTTATTGGTATGGCCCACCGTGGTCGACTGAATGTTTTAGTGAATTGTCTTGGGAAGATGCCCAGGGATTTATTCTCTGAATTTGAGGGGAAGCATTCCTCTGAGTTAAGTTCAGGTGATGTGAAATACCACCAAGGTTTTTCATCGGATATTAAAACTTCGGGCGGCCCAGTACATTTAACACTGGCTTTTAACCCCTCTCATTTGGAAATTGTAAATCCTGTGGTTGAGGGCTCTGTGAGGGCAAGACAGGATAGACGTAACGATGTGAATGGAGACCAGGTATTGCCTGTACTCATTCATGGTGATTCTGCGTTTGCTGGTCAAGGGGTGGTCATGGAAACCATGGCTTTATCGAAAACACGAGGTTATGCCACTGGTGGAACCTTACATATCGTGGTGAATAACCAAATTGGTTTTACCACCTCTGATCCTCGGGACACCCGTTCGACTACCTACTGTACTGATATCGCCAAAATGATCGAAGCCCCTGTTTTTCATGTAAACGGTGACGATCCAGAAAGCGTGCTTTTGGTTGCCCAGGTAGCATTAGATTTTAGAAACACTTTCCATTCAGATGTGGTTATTGATTTGGTCTGTTACAGGCGTCTTGGTCATAATGAACAAGATGAACCCATGGTCACCCAGCCTTGGATGTACAAAAAAATCAATGCACGTCCAACCACCAGAAAGCTCTACGCTGACTCCTTAGAAAACGCTTCAATACTGGCAAAGGGTGAGGGCGATAAGATTGTACAAGCCTACCGTGACGCCCTGGATTCAGGTGTTTTACTCGATCAAACGGTCATACAAGGTTATCAGAGCCCATTTACTGCCAATTGGGGAATATACCAACAGACAGATTGGCGTGCCAATTCCACCACTGGACTACCTTTAAAAGTATTGAAAAGACTAAGCGAAAAAGTTACCACTATTCCTGAGGGCTATAAATTACACTCAACTGTACAACGTGTTATAGATAACCGTAAATTAATGGGTAAGGGCGAGCTGCCCCTTGATTGGGGAATGGGCGAAACTTTAGCTTATGCATCGTTGCTAGACGAGGGGTACGGTATTCGATTATCTGGTCAGGATTGTGGTCGTGGCACCTTTTCACACAGACATGCAGTCTTACACGACCAAAACAGACAAAGTTGGGATTCTGGTATATACATTCCACTGCAACATATTAAAGACAATCAGCCTTCGTTCACTGTTATAGATTCTATCCTTTCAGAGGAAGCTGTTTTAGGATTCGAATATGGTTATTCAACCACTGAACCAAGAAATCTCATTATCTGGGAAGCTCAGTTTGGTGATTTCGCAAACGGCGCTCAAGTGGTTATAGACCAATTTATAAGCTCTGGAGAAAGTAAATGGGGAAGACTCTGCGGGCTTACGCTTTTATTACCCCATGGCTATGAAGGTCAAGGCCCAGAGCATTCTTCTGCACGCCTTGAAAGATATTTACAACTGTGTGCTGAGTACAATATTCAAGTATGTGTGCCAAGCACACCCGCCCAAGTTTTTCATCTGCTTAGACGGCAAATGGTACGTCCCATGAGAAAACCTCTCATTGTGATCACGCCAAAGAGCTTACTTCGTCGTAAAGAAGCTACCTCTGAGCTTAAAGAATTAACCGTTGGAGGATTTAAAACGGTTATTCCTGAAGTTGAAAAGCTCAAGGAAAGCCAAGTGGAAAGATTAGTTGTCTGTAGCGGTAAGGTCTACTATGACATTATTGCAGAAAGAAAAGTTAGAAACATTGAAAATGTTGCGGTCATACGTTTAGAACAACTTTATCCCTTTCCTCATACGGAATTTGCTGAAGAAATTAAAAAATACAGTAAAGCCAAATCTATTGTATGGGCACAAGAAGAACCTGGCAATCAAGGAGCTTGGCATCGTATTCAACATTATTTAAATCGACATTTGTTGAAGCATCAGAAGCTATCTTATGCCTTAAGACCATCTTCTGCTTCACCTGCAGTTGGTTATTTGGCGAAACACAACGAGCAACAAAAAGCATTGATTGACGCTGCACTTACAATTACTGCCTGAACTAAGCGGAGAATATTATGATTGTTGAAGTAAAAGTCCCACAATTATCCGAATCCGTTGCTGAAGCAACGTTATTGGCCTGGAATAAGAGTGTGGGGGAGCACGTAACACGGGATGAAAACCTCATTGATATTGAAACCGATAAGGTTGTACTGGAGCTTCCCGCCCCCGCCAGTGGAAAACTTATCTCTGTATTAAAAAAACAAGGTGAGCAGGTGGTCAGTGATGAGGTGATTGCCACTATTGATACAGAGGCTAAAGCTGATGCTGCAGTAGAGAAAACAAATTCAACAAAACAAGACACGGTTTCTCCACAAGCAACGGCAAGTCAAACTGGATTAGAAAAACAAAATATTGCACACGCCATGCCTGCTGCGAAAAAAATGATTGCTGAAAACAATTTAGATGTAAATCAAATAGAAGGCACAGGGCGTGGTGGTAGAGTTACAAAAACTGATGTCATTAATCAGTTGTCACAACCTAAAAATAACCAATCCAATAACACCGTACCACTTAGTCCCACTGCTGATCGACTAGAGCAGCGTGTTCCTATGTCAAGATTAAGAGCGCGTATTGCAGAACGCTTGGTTGAATCTCAATCTACTGCTGCAATACTGACGACTTTTAATGAAGTAAATATGCAACCAGTGATGGATTTAAGAAACAAGTATAAAGACAAGTTTGAAAAGGAACATGGCGTTAAACTTGGTTTTATGTCTTTCTTTGTTAAGGCCGCCGTTGCTGCATTAAAAAAATACCCCATTGTGAATGCTTCAATTGATGGAAACGATATTATTTATCACGGCTACTACGATATTGGGATTGCTGTTGGCAGTGCGCGTGGACTAGTGGTACCTATTTTGCGCAATGCGGATCAAATGAGTATTGCGGATATTGAAAAACAAATAGCCGACTTCGGCAACAGAGCCAAAGATGGAAAAATCACTCTTGAAGAATTAACAGGAGGCACTTTCTCCATTTCTAACGGCGGGGTGTTTGGATCAATGTTATCGACCCCGATCATTAATCCTCCGCAATCTGCGATTTTAGGTGTACATGCGACCAAAGAACGTCCTGTCGTGGAAAACGGTCAGATTGTCATTCGACCCATTAATTATCTTGCTATGTCCTATGACCATAGAATTATTGATGGTCGCGAAGCTGTCTTAACATTGGTTGCTATTAAAGAAGCTCTTGAGGATCCTGCTAGACTGTTATTGGATATTTAACCATGAAAAACTTTGATCTTGTGATTATTGGGGCAGGTCCTGGTGGCTATATTGCAGCCATCAGAGCGGCCCAACTTGGAATGAATGTTGCCTGTATCGATAAGTTCGTTAATCAGGACAATAAACCAAGCTTAGGAGGTACCTGTCTTAATGTCGGCTGTATTCCCTCTAAGGCGCTCTTAGAGTCTTCCGAGCTGTTTGCAAAAATTGAGCATGATTTTATTGATCATGGTATCTCTGTAACAAAGCCTGCCATTGACTTGGTTAAAATGCAATCACGCAAACAAAAGATTGTGAATGAATTAACTGGTGGTGTTGCTTATCTTTTCAAAAAGAATAAAGTTACTTCTTTTCATGGTGTTGGTTCATTTGTGGGTGAAAATGAATCAGGTATTGTTATTTCAGTATCAAATAATGGAAAGCAAGAGGAAATTTGCGCAGAAAAAGTCATTATTGCAACGGGTTCTAAACCCCGAGCACTACCTAACCTTCCTTTTGACAATAAGATGATTCTCGATAACGAGGGTGCATTATCTCTGACCGAGGTTCCAAAGCGATTAGGTATAGTGGGTTCTGGTGTAATTGGTCTTGAGATGGGTAGCGTTTGGAAACGTTTAGGAAGCCAAGTGACAATTCTTGAGGCTCAAAGCGCATTACTGGCGAGTGTCGATAAAGACATTGCTGCAGAAGCGTTAAAAATTTTTACTAAGGATCTTGATCTTCATTTTGAGTTCGCGGTCAAACTTGGAGAGATCTCTGTAAAACCAAAAGAAATTGTCGTTCATTATCAAATCAATGATGTCCCTAAAAAGATAGTATTTGATAAGTTAATAGTATCAATTGGTCGCATGCCCAATACAGACCAACTCGAGTGCAGCAAGGTGGGTGTTTCTGTTGACGAAAAAGGGTTTGTACAAGTTGATGAACATTGTCAAACCACCAATGCTAAGATCTGGGCTATTGGTGATGTGGTCCGCGGTCCCATGCTGGCGCATAAAGCTGAAGAAGAAGCGGTGGCTGTTGTAGAGGCTATTAATGGACAATCTACACATGTAAACTTTAATACCATCCCTTGGGTTATCTATACCTCTCCTGAAATCGCCTGGGTAGGGAAAACTCAACAACAACTAGAAAATGAAAATCAACCCTTCCGCATTGGTAAATTTCCTTTTGCAGCCAATGGACGTGCAAAAGGGTTAAATGAAACCAGAGGCTTTATTAAAATTTTAGCGCATCAACATACGGATGAAATTTTAGGGGTTCATATTATTGGTCCCTTTGCTTCGGAACTGATCACTGAGGCTGTCGTTGCCATGGAGTTTAAGGCTTCTAGTGAAGATATTGCTCGTATTGTTCACGCTCACCCATCGTTAAGTGAAGTTTTCCACGAAGCAGCTTTGGCTGTTGATGGTAGAGCATTAAATATGTAAAACGTGAATCTAAGCGATCCTATTTTACCCCGCCAAGCTAAGGACCCATTAGAGTGGTATGACCACTTTAGGCAGCGTTCGGACTTTGAGTTCGATCCTGATCAATTGCGTGTAGTTGAAAAACTACAATCTCTTCATGAAGATCTGATGGCCTTTAAGAAATACCGTCAGACACTTCTTGCTAAAACATTCGGGAATAAATCTCCTCCCAGAGGATTGTATTTATACGGCGGCGTTGGCAGGGGAAAAAGTGCCTTAATGGACGCCTTCTTTGAAACTTTGCCCTATAGGCGAAAAAAAAGGGTACATTTCCATGAATTTATGGCCTCTATTCAGGAAAGGCTAGGCCAGTTACAAAATCAAAAAGATCCTCTAAAAATGGTAGCCGCTGAGATTGCTGTACAAAATAGAGTGCTTTGTTTTGATGAGTTTCATGTAAGTGATATTGCTGATGCAATGATTTTAGAACGCTTATTTCAAAACATGATTCATTGGGGAGTTGTGCTGGTAATTACCTCTAACTATGCGCCCGATGATCTTTATCAAGACGGCTTACAAAGAGTAAGGTTTTTACCGGCCATAGATTTATTAAAAGCAAAATTAGATATATTAAATATTTCTGGCACACTTGATCATCGACATCGCTCTCATGAGTTGATACGAAATTATTACTCTCCGTTATCTGAAAAAGTTTCTGCCCAGATGAGACGGATATTTCAGAGCATGTGTCCCCAAAATAAATCCATTGGCCCCGAGGTGGAGATTTATGGCCGCATGATACCTGTGAACGGCTATGGTGATGGAGTCATTTGGTTTGAGTTTGATGCTCTGTGCCATGGGCCACGTTCCCAACTAGATTATCTTGAAATTGCCCAAAATTACCATACAGTACTCATTTCAAACATTCCGATAATGAATGCATTTCATGCAGAAGAAGCTAGACGTTTTACAATGTTAATTGATATTTTGTATGATCGTAGAATAAAACTAATTGTCAGTGCTGCTGGAAGACCGGAGGAGCTCTACACTGAAGGGCCATTTATCAATGAATTTAATCGTACTATTAGTCGATTAATTGAAATGCAAAGTGTAGAGTATCTTAATCACAATTCATAAATGGAGTGCTTAAATGTCTTTTCAAGCATATCGGGTGTCTCAAGTTGAAAATAATGTTTTAGGGAAAGTCTGCGATGTTGACTTCAATGAGTTAGCACAAGGTGATGTACTCATTGAAGCGCATTTTTCTAGTGTGAATTACAAAGACGCCTTAGCCGGAACAGGTAAAGGTAAGATTATGAAATCTTTACCTTTGATTGGTGGTATTGACGTATCTGGGGTGGTCGTAGAATCCAGTGATAAACGTTTTACTAAAGGTGAAAATGTGCTCGTCACGGGGTATGATTTGGGCGTAGGTCATGATGGTGGTTTTTCTCATTTTGTCAGAGTACCCGCTGATTGGGTAGTGAAGTTACCTGCTTCACTCTCCTTATTTGATGCTATGGTCATCGGTACGGCAGGCTTCACTGCTGCCTTGTCTGTGGTGCGTCTTGAGCAAAATTTTGTACATCCTGAAAATGGTCCCATCGCCGTAACAGGTGCCACCGGTGGAGTAGGGAGTCTTGCCATTGAATTTCTTCATCAACTGGGCTACGAAGTCACAGCCATTACCGGAAAAAAAGATGAAACGGGTTATCTTCAATCTCTAGGAGCCAATCAAGTATTAGTCAGAGGTGAATTTGAAATGGGTACTCGCCCTTTAGAGAAAGCGCTTTGGGGTGGCGCTGTTGATACCGTTGGCTCTGGGCTCTTGTCATGGCTCACACGAACAGTTAATGTACATGGATCGATTGCCAGTTGCGGTTTGGCTGCTGGAATTGATTTAACTACTACAGTTATGCCCTTTATTCTCAGGGGTATTAATTTGTTAGGTATAGATTCTGTTGCCTGTCCTATGGATATACGCACCGAGGTCTGGCATCGGATTGCCAACAATATGAAACCTGCACAATTTAAAACAGATATAAAAACCATTACGTTAAACGATTTAAATGCTGTTTTTAATGACATGATCAATAGTAAAACTATCGGACGTTATGTTGTAAAAATTAAATAATACATTTAATCACCATAAGATATTAAGGGAGAAGTAGATTATGGGCGAACAGTTACAGGGTTTTTACAATTTATCCATAAAAGAGCCTGAACTTTTTTGGGGAAAAGAAGCGCAATCAATTGATTGGCATGAGCCTTATCAACAGGTGCTCGATTATTCAACGCCTCCTTTTACCAAATGGTTTGTCGGGGGGAAAACCAATATCTGTTATAACGCGATAGATCGTCATCTTAAGCAACGATCTGATCAAAGCGCACTTGTTTTTGTGTCCACCGAGACCAATCAAGAGAGAAGCTATACATACGCACAATTGCATCGCGAAGTGAATGAAATGGCATCCATGATGAAAAGCCTTGGTGTCAAAAAGGGTGATCGTGTCGTGATTTACATGCCAATGATCCCTGAGGCACTTTTTGCGATTTATGCCTGTACGCGTATAGGTGCCATCCATTCTGTGGTATTTGGAGGCTTTGCATCTCAAAGTCTGGCAGCGAGAATTGATGATGCGAAACCCACCTTATTGGTTACAGCAGATGCAGGTTTAAGAGGTGGTAAAGTAGTTCAATATAAACCTCTTGTTGATGAAGCCTGTCAACTCGCCAGTTGTCCTCCGCAACATATTCTTATTGTTAATCGTGATCTTGACCAAACTATGAATATAGTAGAGGGTCGAGATATTGATTATGCCCAACTGAAAGCGAAACATCTTGGGGCACAGGTTGATTGTGAGTGGGTTGAATCATCTCATCCATCCTATATTTTGTATACATCAGGCACAACGGGTAAACCTAAGGGCGTACAACGTGATACGGGTGGTTATCTGGTTGCTTTGAGTGTATCGATCAAGTATATCTACTGCGGTAACCCTGGCGAAACTTTTTTTACAACCTCTGATATTGGTTGGGTGGTTGGCCATTCATATATTGTTTATGCTCCATTGATTTGTGGTATGACAACCATTGTCTATGAAGGCTTACCCATTAGACCTGATCCAGGAATTTGGTGGGATCTAGTAGAAAAATACAAGGTAAGCGTTATGTTTAGTTCGCCTACAGCAATACGAGTATTAAAAAAGCAAGACCCAAAGTATTTAGACCCTAATAAGACAACAAGCTTACGGTATTTATTCTTAGCTGGTGAACCTTTAGATGAACCCACCGCGCAATGGATTTCTCAATCTTTGAATATTCCTGTGGTAGACAATTATTGGCAAACTGAAACGGGTTGGCCAATATTGTCAGCTATGCTTGGCGTGGAGATGACGCCAAGAAAATTTGGCAGTCCCAGTTTTCCTGTGTATGGCTATAACGTACAACTTATTAATGAACTAACAGGTGAACCTGCTAAGGACAATGAAAAAGGGTTGTTGGCAATTGTTCCACCCTTACCACCAGGTTGTTTATCCACGGTATGGGGAGATAATGAACGTTTTGTTAAAACGTATTTCTCTACCTTCAAAGATAAATTTATTTATTCCACCTTTGATTGGGGTATACGAGACAGTGACGGATATTATTTTATTTTAGGTCGTACAGATGATGTTATTAATGTGGCTGGTCATCGACTTGGTACCAGAGAGATTGAAGAGGCGATTAGTGCTCATTCACTTGTAGCGGAAGTGGCTGTGGTTGGTGTGAGCGATTCACTTAAGGGTCAGGCTCCCTTTGCCTTTGTGGTCACCAAGGACAACGCTTTTCAAAAAGACAAAGAATATCGCACTGCCTTAGAAAAAGAAATCTTTTTAACGGTAGACAAATCTTTGGGTGCTATTGCAAGACCGTCGCGTGTATTATTTGTTGCGATGTTACCCAAAACGAGATCAGGTAAATTATTGCGAAGGAGTATTCAGGCACTGGCTGAGGGGAGGGATCCGGGAGATTTAACAACGCTTGACGATCCAACTGCATTAGAGTCTGTTAAAGAGGCTCTAATGCAGTAGACAGTGTTTGGTTAAAATATGACGGCATCTACGTCAATTTCTACCAGCATATCTGGATCAATAAGACGTTTTACTTCAACCAGAGTGGTAGCTGGACGGATATCGCTGAAAAATTTCCCATGGGCGCGAGCGATTTTTTCCCATTCGTTGATTTGTGTAACGTATATTCTCGTTCTCACCACATGTTTTAATTCGGCTCCAGCATTTTTAAGAGCGTTCTCTATGTTTGTTAACGCCTGCATTGTCTGCTCTTCAGGATTATTTTTACCAACAATTTGACCATCTGGTCCTGTACCTGTGGTTCCTGAAACATAAACTTGTTGACCTACCCTGACTGCTCTGGAGTATCCTATAATAGGTTCCCAGGTAGATCCACTGGAGATATTTTCGCGGCTCATTGATTTACCTCTATTTAAAAAACTTTAATTATACTTGACTAATATGAGCGCAGAGCAAAAAAAGATTATACGTAAAAGCATATTAGAAAGTCGTTCTCAACTCAATCCACAAGAACGACGAGTCAGTGAGTTAAGGATTCTTGAACAATTTGAACGTCTTGATTTAATTACTCCTTATAATACTTTTTTAGTTTATTCTTCATTTGGCCATGAGATTAATACCTGGCCTATTATTGATTATTTATACCATCACAATAAAACAGTCGTATTTCCTAAAGTAAATCTTACGCACAAAGCGTTAGCCCTATTTGTGGTTAAACACAAAGGATTCCTAACTACTGGGTTATGGGACATCTTAGAGCCTAATGAAGATGTATGTGACTTAATCTCAATTAAAGACATAGATTTTATTCTCGTGCCTGGGTTGGCTTATGACAAAGAAGGTTATCGTATAGGTTATGGTGGTGGGTACTACGATAAATTATTAGGACAACAAGATTGTAATGCCTACACATTGTCTATTGCCTTCGATATACAACGAGTTGAGAGGATACCGTTTGAACCCTTTGATCGACCTATCCACTCACTAATTACAGAAAAAAAGATTTACTACTTTAATCATCCCAGCCATGGATAAACATCATTTTTTTGGTCTTTGGTTAAACGGCTTCCATCGAATTAATTATCTATCTTGGGGAAAGCCTGTTAAAGATAAGACAGTTATTGCTGTACATGGACTTACACGAAACGCCCATGACTTTGACTTTTTAGCGCATTATTTAAGTAAAGCGTTTCATGTGGTGTGTCCTGATATTGTTGGCCGTGGCGACAGTGAATGGTTACCCAATAAAACAGACTATGGTTATCCTCTTTATTTATCAGATATGGCTACTTTGATTGCAAAATTAAATGTTGAGTCTGTTAACTGGATTGGTACGTCAATGGGTGGGATAATAGGTATGATGTTGGCTGCTCAACGAAATACGCCGATTAAAAAATTAATTATCAATGATGTAGGTAGTCATATATCAGCGCAGTCTCTTTTACGTTTATCAAAATATGTTGGTGTTGACCCTGAATTTAATCATCTGCATGAGGCTGAAGCGTATTTTAGAAAGACTTACAACTCATTTGGCCCACTGACAGATGAACAATGGCGACATATGACAGTTAATGGGGTTTTCAAGAACAAACAGGGTAACTATCAACTCAAGTATGATCCAGCGATTGCGAATGTTTTTAACACTAAACCTATCATTGATGTTGACTTAAGTTATTTCTGGTTAAAAATTAACTGTCCTGTTTTACTGATTAGGGGTGAAGAGTCTGATTTACTTCCTAGATCTACAGTGAATTGGATGAAGATGACTAAACCCTCATTACAAGTAGTTGAATTTGCCCAGTGTGGTCACGCACCTCATTTAATGTCCCTTGAACATGTAAAAGTGATTGAAAATTTCTTAAATGAATAATGAATTAATTAGACTGTCAAAAGTCATGTCCCAACGTGGTTTATGTTCAAGGCGCGAGGCTGATGCATGGATTGAAAAGGGCTGGGTTTATGTTGATGGTAAACAGATTACCGAATTGGGATATAAAATTGATCCCAATCAGAGTGTTGAAATTAGCAAAAGTGCTCTTAAGGAGCAGGATAACTTAGTGACTGTTCTCATCAACAAACCCATAGGTTATGTTTCAGGACAAGCTGAAAACGGATATAAACCTGCCATTACATTAATCACACCTGAGAACTATTGGTCTGAGGATAACCTGCCCTTGAACAAAAAAATGTTTTTCTTGAACGGACTTGCACCTTGTGGCCGGTTAGACATTGATTCGACGGGTCTATTGGTTCTTAGTCAAGATGGGAGAATAGCAAAAAACCTAATAGGTGAGTCTTCCGATGTGGAAAAAGAGTATCTGGTCCGTTATGAAGGTAAACTGACACCTGAAAAGTTAAGGTTACTTAATTATGGCTTAACCTTGGACCAAAAAAAGTTAAAGCCTGCTATTGTGACTATACAAAATGAAGACCAGCTCATGTTTAAACTAAAAGAAGGTCGAAAGAGGCAAATACGTCGGATGTGTGAGTTGG
>JAGXAW010000022.1 GCA_018971415.1 Betaproteobacteria bacterium | reverse complement strand
GGTTTTTCCCAGATTCCCCAAAGTCGAATGACGGGTTTGCTAAACGATCACGTCCGCAAAACCAAAGTCAAGGACGTAAGCGTTGGGGCGATTCCTAATCTATGGCGTTAGGATTTACTCAGCCAACAACTAACACCCCTCGAGTTTTTATCTTGAGGGGTGTTTTTTTATGCTTAGTTCTTATTTTAACGTGGACTGCAATGACAAGACTTCCTCTCTTTGATGAGGATGAAGGGGAGTATGCGGAAGTCGCTGTTGAGATGGCAAGAAGCCATGATTACATTACCCCGACTTTAAACGGGTCTCCCTTTTATGAGAAACCTATTTTAGCCTTTTGGTTAGAAGCACCGCTGGTAGAACTTTTCGGGACGCATCCCTGGGTATTTCGTCTTCCTTCAGAGCTTGCTTGCTTACTTTGGCTGTGGCTGATTATGGCCTTTGCCAAGGAGTTTTTAGATAAGCATAAAGGACAGTTGGCAATGCTGTTTTGTGCTTCATCGCTGGGCGTTGTTGTCTCCGCTCAAGCGGCGGCCATGGATGGGGTACTCAGCGCTTTAATTGCTGCACAGTTATTTGACATTTATCGGTATTTTGTTACGCAACGCAAAAGATATATTACCCGTGTATATCTGTGGATGGCCTTGGGATTTTTAGCTAAAGGACCTATTGCAGTAGTGATTCCTTTACTCAGTAGCGCTGTTTTCTTTTTCATGGAGAATAAGGGGCTGGCTTGGCGTAGAGCTTTATTATATTGGCCAGCTTGGATTCTCTTTTTGATCGTCACGCTACCTTGGTATGTCATGCAATACCAATTAATGGGTAAAGCTTTTATTGATTATTTTTTGTTACGTGAGAATGTAGGTCGTTTGGTGGGCGGTTTACAAGGCCACACTGGCCATTGGTGGTATTACTTTCCTGTTTTACTGTTTATCGCGCTTCCTCATACGCCTTTGTTATTTCGAGCAACAGTTGAGGGGTTTATAAATAGACAAAAAGAGCCTATTAATCGTTTTCTTCTCATTTGGTTTATGACGGTTTTTGTTGTATTTAGTATTGCACAAACCAAACTACCCCATTATCTCTTAATTGGATTAACGCCTCTTTTTCTTTTGATGGCCAGATACAGTGAATCTATAAAAAGTATTTGGTGGTGGCTAGTGTTGGTGATTGAGGCTGTTATCTTGGCATACTTACCAAGTCAACTTCAAGATATTGAAACACATACTCATCAAGCTTACATTAGTGCCATGTTCTCAAGATTAGGCGAAGTCATCCATGGCGGTTATTATGAGGGTTTAATGGTTGCATTACTTATTACGCTCCTTTTAGTGATTATCTTACGAGTACTATTTCGTTTGTCTTTTCTTGAGGTGTCTCGTTTATCTGTCATACTCACAAGTCATGTACTTTTACTTTATTTATTACTTCCAGCGATTGCTAACTTGCAGCAACAGCCTGTTATTGATCTTGCACACTACGCAAAAAATTTAAACGAAGTGGTGGTAGCCGATAACCGTATGCCAAGTTTTGCAGTTTTGTTGGGGCGCTCAACACAAAATCGGCGAGCTGGGCCAGGAGAGTTGGTGTTCCTTCGTGTAGATCAGCTGTCTGACTATCCGCAACATCAAGTACTAAAGCAAGAGGGTGGTCTTGTGCTATTAAGAGTGAATTAACGAAATGAAATCTCTGGTATTAAAGTCAAACAAAGTCTCCCTCTTTAGCCCCATTCTCATCGCCTTGGTGTTGCTAACACTCATTCTGTTATTGCAGATTAATCGTGAACTCTTTCTTTTTCTACATCATTTTTTGCGAGGTAGTGTCCCTGGTTTTGTCTGGGAAACTTTGACCTTTATGGGGGATGCAGGAGTGACTCCTCTTATCATGATTTTCTTTATTAGAAGAAGACCTGAACTGATCTGGGCAACCCTATGGGCAAGCTTAATTGCTTATTTGCTCTCTCATGGACTAAAACCCGTTGTTAATGAATTACGTCCTCCTGCGGTATTGGACCATTTGGATGTATTAGGTCCTGTTTTGAAATACAGCTCCTTTCCTTCAGGACATGCAACAACGATATTTACTTGTATTGGGTTACTCACTTTAGGTGTGCCCACTTCCTATCGCATTACACTATTACTTTGGGTTTTTGGGATTTTAGTGGCTCTTTCAAGAATCGCAGTGGGAGTACACTGGCCCATTGATGTTCTGGCTGGATTAGTGATTGGTTGGGCCAGCGCTTTAATAGGCCTATGGCTATCTCAAACAAAAATAAATAGCCCACAGTCCCGTTTTTATTGGCTTCCTTTAGCAGTATTTTTTATTTTGGTTATGTATAACTTGTTTGGCCAGCCCTATGGCTTTCAAGACCTCTGGTTAGTACAAAAAGTCATCGCAATACTCTTTGGGTTGCTGTGGATCAAGCAAACTCGAGATTGGTACAGCAGTCATTAGTTACCTCCAAAAAATAAAATAAATCCCGGTTGTATGTGAATTAAAAATATGTTGTGACAACTAAAGTCTTTGTAAGTATTTAGATGTCATACAAATGTTGGCAACTTGAAGTTATTTAAGTTATACTAGCAGGCTTGAAAGTTTGGGAATTCCTCTGGTTCCTAAAGCTAAGTCCCCATCGTCTAGAGGCCTAGGACATCGCCCTTTCACGGCGGTAACCGGGGTTCGAATCCCCGTGGGGACGCCATCTTACTTGATTTCAGTGTCAGGTTATCTTTTTTTATGAAAAATATCCTTGAGTTATTCCCAGGGTTCACTCAGCATCAGTTTTCTTATCAATCAAGTAGTGGACATGTTGATATTGCCTATTTGATGGGTGGTGAGGGTCCTCCATTATTACTGCTACATGGTTTTCCACAAAGTAGAGTCATTTGGCACCAGGTAGCTCCCGAGCTTTTATCACGCTATCGTGTCATTATTCCTGATTTGAGAGGGTATGGAGAGTCATCTCATGTATTAAGTGACGCAAGTCACTTTGCCTACTCTAAAAGAGCTATGGCCGAAGACCAAGTTGCCCTAATGCGATCTTTAGGTCATGAGAGTTTCTTTGTTTGTGGTCACGATCGTGGTGGGCGCGTTGCTCATCGTTTAAGTTTGGATCATCCTAATGCTGTAACACGCTTAATGGTTTTAGATATTTCACCGACTTACACCATGTATCAACAGACGAACCAGCAGTTTGCTACAGGCTACTGGCATTGGTTTTTTCTTATTCAACCCCATCCTATTCCTGAGACATTGATTGGCGCTAATCCAGAATTCTGGTTGCGTCAGCACATGGACCGGGCAGGGGGGATGGCGATTTTTGATAGTCGCTGTTGGCAGGAGTATGTCAAGGCAATTCAATCCCCTGAGATTGTCCATGCCATGTGTGAGGATTACCGTGCCGCTGCAACCATTGATTTGGCCCATGACCAAACTGATATTGATCGACGTCACAAATTGACTCAACCTCTTCGTGTATTGTGGGGCAGTAAAGGTATTATTCAAAGTTGTTTTAATCCCATAAGTGATTGGCAAGCTTTTACAGAGACTGAAGTCACGGGTAGAGCCTTAGGGTGTGGTCATTATATTCCGGAGGAAAAACCCGCTGAAGTGATTCACGAAATTAATACTTTTTTTAGTTAGTGCTATTATCTTGTTGTAAAAAGATGGAATTAATTCTTTAATTGTATGGATTCATCAATCTTATTTTTTGCAGGCGGTATTCTTTTAGGCTTGGTTTTGTTTTTTGTATTGGTGGCGTTAGGTGTCATTGATCGCTGGCTTAAATTAAAGCGCTAATCTAAGGAGAATAGTGTGGGTAAACAATGGGTGCTATACATTGGTTTTTTTGTATTGGCTTTAAATCTGGCCATGATTGCTGTATTTATCTCGCCTGATGCATGGGTCATCAGAACCATCGTCGGTGGATTGTCAGCAGCCTGTTGGTTTTTAGTATTTAAGTTCAGACCCAGATAGTTTCAACACACTGATCACACACATCAATCTCGTAAAATCCAGTTTTGTGAGATAATAAGGTTTCTAATTATTTATCCTGGCTAAGTTTAGAGTATGAGCTTGTTAATCAACACAAAAAAAGCCTCTGTTCTGTGTACATTCGTTTTATCAAGCCTATCCATGGCTACTGCAGATGCACAAAACCTAGTAGATGCTTATCAGGCAGCCCTGAATTCTAATCCTCAATTGGCACAGGCCAAGCATCAGCTCGAAGCCAATCAACAATTAAAACCGCTTACCCAGTCAGCCTATCTTCCTCATGTCAATGCAGGGGCTGATGCTGGACGAAATCGCTCTTATATTAGTCCTTTGGCTGCAGGTGGAACCGCAACGCAAGGGGTTTTTCCGACCGATGCGTACAGCGTAACCTTAACGCAAGCTATTTTTAACGGACAGGCCTTAGCGGCCATGAATCAGGCTGATGATTTAATTAAGGCCAGTGAACAAAACTATTTAAGCGCCCAGCAAGTATTGGTGCGTCAAGTGACCCGTGCTTATTTCTCAATACTTCAGACCAAATCTCAATTGGCTGTGGCAAGTGAGGCTGAACAGTTATTACGTAATATTAAAGAGCAAGCTGAAGAAAATTTGCGTGTTGGAACAGGCGACATCATTTCAGTGAATGAAGCCAAAGCAAGATGGCAGAGCGCCATTGCAAACCAAATTAATGCGCGTAATGCGTTATCAATAGCCTATAGCCAATTACAAAAACTGACTCATCAAGAGCGTATTAACGATGTGGCGGATTTGTCTCAGTTTATGCCCCTTGGCCCAAAACCTGATGACATGGAACAATGGGTTAACCAGGCCTTGACCAATCAGCCGTTGATTCATCAGGCAGAGGAGCAGGTTAAAGCCGCTCAAGCCCAGGTAGAGATTAATCGCCGGGCCCGTTGGCCAGTGGTTAATTTAAATGGTGTTGGTTCTCATGTTCGAGGCCAGACTTTTCCTGATCTCACGACAAATCAGGCAAGTGCTATCGTTACTTTAAGTATTCCGTTAATCGATGGCGGGCAAATTTCAGCGCAAGTGGGTGAGGCGCATAGCCTTGCTAGAGCGCAAGAGGATCAGCTTAACGATATTAAAGATCAAGTAACATTTAATACCCGTCAAGCCTTCTTGGATCTAAAAAATAGTGTTGCAAGCTATGAGGCGGCAAAGGCCACTTTGGATTCTGCTAAGTTATCCTTAGAGGGGACACGGGCAGGTTTTGGGATTGGAACCAGGTCTATGATTGATTTATTAACCACGGCCACGGATTATATCCAAGCCGAAGCCAATTTCTATGATGCTCGTTACCAGCATATACTGTCTCGTATGGAACTTAAGTTTGCAGTGGGTATTCTAAACGATCAAGATGTTAACGCCATTAATCAGTTACTATCTGAAAAACATTCTTAAGATAATGAGTACTATACTTTAGTACTCATTGATCAAGTCTATTCGAGAGTTAATCCATAAGGAGCACTGTCATGAAAAAAGTATTCGTTCAAGGACTCTTTGCAATTGCGCCCCTGTTATTTGTATCCCTGGCCTACGGCGCCGCTAATCCTGATGTTGAGGCCAAAATTAAACAAGGACATCAATTATTTACCTCTGAGAAGTTTCAAGGCAACGGCCGCGTGTGCGAAACCTGTCATGTGGCGGGTGGACATACCGCTGGCCATTTACCCAATGGCAAAGCAATGCCCAGTTTAATGAACGCAGCAGCGGTGTTCCCCCGTATTAGACAGGGCCGTGTGACGACGCTCGAGGATCAAATTCGTAAATGTGTAGGTGGTGCTATTGAAGGAACCCCTCCTGAGTACGGTAGTGAAGAGCTCGGCGCCTTGAGTGTCTATATCACCTCACTCTCCCAAGGTAAAGCCATTGACCTTGGGGGTTCTCCTCAGTGATTTTGTAGCGGGGCCTTATGCAATTGTGTAATAGGCCCTGCTTTAAGTAACTGACTGGGCAAAGTTCTACCCACTAATTGAGTTAAGTGGTGCGCCGCTGACAGCAATTTATCAAGTTGCATGCCTGTATCAAAACCCATTAAATCGAGCATATGAACCACCTCTTCGGTGGTGATATTACCTGTTGCGCCAGGCGCGTATGGGCAACCCCCAAGTCCGCCTAAGGAAGCATCAAAGGAGCGCACTCCCGCTTGAACACCGGCCAGTACGTTAGCTAACCCCATCCCCCGTGTGTTATGGAAATGCAGCGTTAAAGTCCCTGTAAAGAGATCAAGTGCTTGTTGTGTTAATGCGCTCACAAGGCTTGGGTAGGCCATGCCTGTGGTATCGCATAAACTCAACCCCCATACCTGGCGTTGCGCAAAGTGGCTTACCCAATCAAGGACGCGCTCCTTGGCAATACTTCCTTCGATGGGGCAGCCAAAACTTGTGGACAACGACACATTTACGCGAATATTGTGCTGGTGGGCAAGGTCAATAACTTCACTTAAGGCAGCAGAGGATTCAGCACAACTCATGCGTAAATTAGACCGATTATGACTCTCACTAACACTCATCACAAGATTAAACATGTCTACCCCAGCGTCAATGGCGCGTTGTGCTCCCCTTAAGTTGGGGATTAGCGCACTGTAAACCACCTCTGGGTTTCTATCGATGGTGGCCATGACTTCTTCAGCATCGCTTAGCATCGGAATTGCTTTAGGACTTGTAAAAGAGGTCACCTCGATAACACGGTAACCACACTGAGAGAGAGCGTTGACGAGAGCCACTTTATCGTGCGTGGCAATAAAGGCTTTCTCTGATTGAAAACCATCTCGTGTCACCACCTCGTTAAGCGCTATGGTCTCTTTCATTGAATAATGCCTTTTTCTCTTAGGGTATGGATGAGAGTCTCCTCTAAGCCCAGCTCTTTCAGAACAGCATCTGTATGCTCTCCCAGTTGAGGTGCACGATGACGAATGCTGCCAGGTGTTTTAGAGAGTTTGGGAATAATCCCGGGGACCTTTAAGGTTAAACCCTGCGCGGTGGTCACCGTTTGAATCATCTCCCGTGCCTGATAGTGAGGGTCTTCGCTGATATCTTTAACCGTGTAAATTTTACCCGCAGGAACCGCTGCTTCGGCCAAAATGTTCAGGACTTTTTCTAGGGAGCGGTGTTGTGTCCAATCACTGATGGCCTGGTCAATACGCTCAGCGTGTTCGCTGCGTCCTTTGTTGTTAGTTAAAGCGGGATCAAGGGCCAAATCCTCTCGCCCAATGGCTTTCATGAGACGCTGATAAATACTGTCACCGTTGCCAGCAATTAACACATAACCATCTTGGCAAGGGTAAGCGTTACTCGGTGTGATCCCAGGCAGCGCACTGCCCGCAGGCCCGCGAATAGCACCAAAAGCACTATACTCAGGCAACAAGCTTTCTGTGCAATTAAAGACAGCCTCGTACAAGGCCATATCGATTACTTGACCTATCCCGCCATTGTTCTCTCTTGCAAAGAGTGCTGATAACACGCCAATGGTTCCGTGAAGAGCAGCTAGGGTGTCACCAATACTCAGTCCCACGCGAACAGGTACTTCACCGGGATTACCTGTAAGGTGTCGCAGTCCCCCCATGGCCTCCCCAATGGCACCAAAGCCAGGTAAATCTCGGTAGGGGCCAGTTTGTCCGTAGCCTGAGATTCTCAGCATGATCAGGCCTCGGTTGTTTAAGGACAACTCCTCATAGGACATGCCCCAGGACTCAAGCGTACCGGGCCTAAAATTTTCAATTAAGATATCTGCCCCAGCGATCAGTTGGCGGGCCAGTTGTTGACCCTCTGCTTGACGCAGGTCAATCGCCACACTTTGTTTGTTACGGGATTGCGCTTCCCACCAAACGGAGGTGCCTTCATGAAGCATGCGCCACTGACGAAGTGGATCTCCGCTTTTGGGAGGTTCGATTTTAATGACTGTAGCACCAAGATCAGCAAGTGTTTTAGCGCTAAATGGGCCGGCAATAAGTTGTCCCATTTCGACAACGCGTACGCCCAATAAAGGTCCTGTATTATGAGTCATGGTTAAACATTTAATTTATGAGAATAGTTATTTATGTCAGATAATGCTAACCTAAAAAAAAGTTTTTTGCGAAAAACTACGCAATGTAAATAAATAAAATACTACATACTGATTTCATGTAAGGAGAACATCATGGCCCAGCAGAGTTGGCGAACAGGCTTAACGGCTAAGCATTGGCAGATTCTTTTAGGAAGCTTTTTAGGTTGGGTATTTGATGGCTATGAGGCCTTCGCCCTGATTGTGGTAATCCCTATGCTGCTTAAAAGTTTATTACCCGTTGCCTTGTTACCTATGGGACCTATTTACGCTGGCGCGGTAATTGGGATTACTTTGCTCGGTTGGGGAATAGGGGGACTTGTTGGTGGGATCCTCGCGGATTATGTTGGTCGGCGTCAAGTAATGTTGTGGTCAGTCTTTTTGTATGCGCTTTTTTCAGGTTTAACGGCGCTGGTACAAAACTTTTATCAATTGGATGTGCTGCGTTTTTTAACCGGGCTTGCCATGGGTAGCGAATGGGCCACTGGGATTTCCCTGGTGGCTGAAACATGGCCTAATCGAGCAAGGCCCATTGGTGCAGGATTTTTACAATCTGGCTTTGGCTGGGGGACCCTGTTGGCGGCGGCTGTCTGGTATGTGCTCTCGACCACGCATCCCATGGGAGTTGAAAGCTGGCGTTTAATGTTTGTAGTGGGCGCTATACCGGCCCTCTTTGTGTTGTATTTAAGACGCAATCTGGATGAGTCTGAGAAGTGGAAGGCAGCCATTTTAGCAAAACGCTGGGGGGCTACTGGAGAGGAGAGCCACCATCAAGATAAACGGCCCTTTACCTTATTTCAATTATTTCGTGAGAAGGAAGCCTTACGCCGTACCATCATTACTTTCTTTTTATCCCTAGCAACCACCACAGGTTGGTGGGCAATTTCAAGTTTATTGCCTCGTTACACTGTCTCACTGGCTAAAGCTGCTGGCATGACTGATCTGGCCCAGTGGGGTGCGCGCTCAGGACTCTATTACACAGTCGGTGCGGTAGTGGCCTATCTCTTGGCGGGTTTTGTTATTGATCGAATAGGTCGACGTCGATTTTTATTTTTTACCTACTTGGGTGCGCTGATCATTACGTGGATTTGTTATGGCGCAGTTCATGATCCTCAATGGTTATTGTGGTTAACACCCATCAATGGATTTTTTACTCTAGGGTGCGCTTATGTGTGGATGGCCATTTATCCACCAGAACTCTTTGCCACCAGTGTGAGAGCCACTGCGGCCAGCGTTATCTTTAATGGTGCGCGTATTATCGCTTGGGTCTTTCCAGTTATTGCAGGGACGATTATTCAAAGCTTTGGTAGCCTTTCAGTGGCGGCCTTATCCATTAGTTTAATCTATGTGCTAGGGTTATTTTTACCTTGGCTACTGCCTGAAACCACTCATCAGGCTTTACCTGATTAAAGATGGATTCTTTGGTTTCTCTTTATCTTAATTATCCTATTTCTAAGAGCACTCAAGCAGTGAATACTGCTTGAGTGCGTATTGAGCCCTCTGAGCCAAGACCAGTGATCACCTTTTATCAATGAAACTAACGCCAGAGCCAGTTGGTTGATTGTAATAGATTAGTCAGGGGTAGCACTGATTTTATGAATAGCGAGATCCGCTCCCATGTATTCTTGTTCTTGATCAAGACGAATGCCAACGCTTCGTTTGAGAACAGCATAAATGACTGTGCCACCAATTAACGCAATGACAATACCGATTAGCGTTCCCACAAGCTGACTCAAGAGAGAAACGCCTCCTAAGCCACCTAAAACCGGTAAGCCGAAGATCCCCGCAGCCATTCCTCCCCAGGTCCCGCATAGTCCATGCAATGGCCAGACACCCAGTACGTCATCGATTTTCCAGCGGTTTTGTACTTGGGTGAACATAACAACAAACAAAATACCGGCAACGCCTCCCACCACCAAGGCTCCCAGGGGATGCATAACATCAGAGCCTGCACACACCGCCACTAAACCTGCCAAGGGTCCGTTGTAGACAAAGCCTGGGTCATTGCGACCAATCCACCATGCGGTGAGTGTGCCTCCGACCATGGCCATGAGGGAGTTAATGGCCACCAAGCCATTAATTTTGTCTAAGGTTTGTGCACTCATGACGTTAAAGCCAAACCAGCCAATGGCGAGAATCCATGCCCCCAAGGCTAAAAAGGGGATATTGGAGGGCGGGTGGGCGGTGATCAGTCCTTCTTTGGTGTAGCGGCCATGGCGAGCACCAAGGAGTAAGATGGCTGGTAGAGCAATCCATCCGCCTACAGCGTGAACCACCACTGACCCCGCGAAATCATGAAATGGACTGCCAAAATGTCCGCTTAACCAATCCTCAATTCCGTAATGATTATTCCACGCAATACCTTCAAAGAAAGGGTAAACAAAGCCGACAATAATAAAGGTGGCGATAAGTTGTGGACCAAAGCGGGCTCTTTCCGCAATGCCCCCGGAAATAATGGCAGGAACTGCAGCGGCAAAGGTCAGTAAAAAGAAGAATTTGACCAATTCATAGCCACTTTTAGCGCTCAAGCTATGGGCTGAAGAGAAGAAGTCGATGCCATAGGCCAGGCTGTAACCCACAAAAAAGTAAGCGATAGTGGAAATACAAAAGTCCATCAGTATTTTAACCAGGGCGTTCACTTGGTTTTTTTTGCGAACAGTACCGAGCTCTAAAAAGGCAAAGCCTGCGTGCATGGCAAACACCAAGATAGCCCCTAAAAGAATAAAGAGGGCATCACTACTTGTTTTTAAATTTTCCATCATTTTAATCCATTAACAAAACACAATGCCCATTTATAAGCAAGAATTGAACCAAAATAATGCATTTTAATAATTTGAAATAATTTATTTTTTATTGTTTAAAAACAATTAATTAAGTTATTTATTTAATGTAGATTAGAGATTTTTAGAGTGGGTCGTTAGTTGTGTTTGCACTAAATTAAGGCTTGTGTGATTCAAATTGGGGCATGCTAACCAGAAATACTTCGCTAACCAAGAGCCCTTCTTTACCGAGTTTGAACCAGGAACGTCTTGCCCAGTAGTGTGGCTCTTTGGCATTGGGAATGCGACGAAAAAGGGGATGGGAGGGCCGCAATATTTTATAGGAGATACTTTGTCGTTCAATATGGGGTTGTTGAAATAACCATTGGCCAAGTGGTTGATTGCCAAGCTTCGCAAGGCTCCTATGGCGATGTAACTCTGTGGTTTGAGGGATGAGGCTATGGGCAAAAACCAGAGGTTGTCCTTGGTGACAGAGTAGTACCTCACGAATACGGCAGGGCTGTTTAAGGTGCGGAAGCCATTTTCGTTCATCAGCCAAAGGGCTCGCCAGTTTGTCTTCTAACACCTGGACCTCGATAGGACCGAAACTGCGGCTTAGGCGCAGAGTAAGTGAGAGAGGGTAGTCCAACCAGCGCTTAAGAGGGTTATCCGGTGCTTGAGAGCGAAGGGGTACGGGCCAATTGGGATCAAGGAAAAGATGTATTTGCATATTCTCATTATCCCACAGAGGATGTTATTCTCTACCAATTGAATTTGAATAATCAAGGATTTCGTCATGGTAAATCTTCCTGCAAGCATGCGCTATGTCGGCCAACAAGCATCAGGTGGGCCTGAGGTACTGGCAGTGATGGAGGGTGAAATCCCTAGTGTGGAGGTTGGGGAGGTACTAATTCGGGTGGTGGCTGCCGGCATCAACCGTCCTGACTGTTTTCAGCGGGCAGGTTTTTATCCGCCACCAGCAGGCGCATCGCCCATTATGGGTTTGGAGGTGGCAGGCTACATCGCTAAGGTGGGTGAGGGCGTAAGTGATTGGCAGGTGGGGGATCCTTGCTCAGCCCTTGTCACCGGTGGAGGTTATGCCGAATACTGTACCGCTCCTCAAGAGACACTGTTACCTATCCCTGAGGGCATGAGTCTTGTGGAAGCGGCAACCTTACCTGAGACCTTTTATACCGTTTGGAGTAATGTCTTTCAAAGAGGACAACTAAAGAACAAGGAGACCTTTTTGGTTCAGGGTGGCAGTAGCGGCATTGGCAGTACGGCCATTCAGCTGGTGAGCGCCTTCGGCCACCGGGTTTTTGCTACCGCAGGCAGTCTTGAAAAATGTGCCTTTTGTGAAAAAATTGGCGCCGAGAGGGCGATTAACTATCGGCAAGAGGATTTTGTATCCGTTATTAAAGAGTTAACCGCTAACCAAGGTGTCGATGTGATTTTGGATATGGTGGCGGGGGATTATTTGCCTCGTGAATTAAAGGCGCTTAAGGACGAAGGGCGGATTGTCATTATTGCTTTTTTAGGAGGCTCTAAAGTCCAGGTGGATTTTGCAGAGGTGATGCGGCGGCGTTTAACCATTACAGGCTCAACCTTAAGAGCCCGAGAACTCACCTTTAAGAAAAAGATTCGTGATGAGTTACTTAAGCACGTTTGGCCCCTGTTGTCGGCTGGAAAAATTAAAACTCACATTTATCAGCAATTTACCCTAGAGCAAGCGGGTTTGGCTCATCGTGTGATGGAGGAGAGTCGTCACATGGGTAAACTCGTATTAACCATGGAATAAGACTATGTGGGCGCAATTAGAGCATTTATCCTTTTGGCTCAGTATCCCTCAAATCGTTGGTATTGATTTGGTGCTAAGTGGTGACAACGCCGTGGTTATTGCCCTTGCCGCGAGGGCTTTGACGGGGCGAGATAGGCGTATGGCACTTTTTATTGGAGGAGTGAGTGCGATAATTTTTAGAATGTTTTTAACGGTGATTGCTGCGGGTTTGCTGTCTTTTCCCTTTGTGATGAGTGTAGGGGGCTTGTTACTCTTTTGGGTGGCCTATCGCTTGGTGAAGGGGCGTCATGAGCATCATACTGAACAGGCTATTCCTGCCGCGAGTCAGCTGTTCCCCGCGATTCGAGCGATTGTTATTGCTGATGTGGTGATGAGTTTAGACAATGTATTAAGTGTTGCTGCCATTGCAAGGGGCAACCCCATCTTATTATTGTTCGGTTTAATGCTCTCCATCCCGCTCATTTTAGTAGGCAGTACTTTTTTAATGCATTTAATGAACCGATTCAAGTCTCTTATCGTCTTAGCAGGAGCTTTACTAGGATATGTGAGTGTTGATATGGTGTTAACCGATTTTGCCTGGCGTTCTTATCTGTCTCAATTACCCGTTAATAGCCATGTGTGGCTCTCTCTAATGGGTGCTCTACTGATCTTTATTCTCAGCAGACCCTCTCGAAAAAACACTGTTACGCTGCCATGAGAGCAGGCAACATCGCCGTCATTGGCGCAGGCCTTGCCGGCTTAAGCGCTGCCTACTACCTTAAAGAAGCTGGTTTTTCAGTTTCCGTTTTTGAAAAAAACTCCTTTATAGGCGGTAGGTTATCTTCTTTTTCTAATGTGAATTCTGAAGTTGACTTGGGAGCCCAGTATTTCACTGCGCGCTCCACAATCGTGCTCGACCTATTAACCAAGTGGCAGCAGCAAGGTCGGGTGGCAAAGTGGTCGCCTCGCCTTAAAGTGATTGACGAGGAGGGGGTCAGTGATAAAGAACCCAGTGCGGTTGATCGTTGGGTAGCCACCCCTACCATGGCCTCAATGGTGGATGTGTTTGCCACATCTCTTGATATTTATTGCCAACATCATGTTAATCAAGTGAGCTATCTTGGCGAACCAGGCTGGCAGATTGCTTTTTCTCATACTGATCAGAGGCAAGTATTCTCTACAGTGTTAATGGCAATCCCTTCTCCGTTAATCGCCCCCCTGGTGGTGGGAGCTTATCCTAAGTGGTTAGAGCGTCTAAAACACATTGAGTTTTTACCCACCCTAGGCGCTCTTGTCAGTTTTACCAAAGAGCCAGACTTTGATGCGGCATTTATTAATTGTGGAATACTGCGCTGGCTCGCCAGTAACAGCGCAAAACCCGGACGAAGAAAGGATTTAGATTGGACGGTGCATTTGGATCATGAGTGGAGCGCGAAACATGCACACCTTAATACACCAGACATCGCACAACACATCATTGAGGCTTGGCAATTACTCTCTCTTCCCTTTTCAATTAAAGAGGTCACCCCCTTTTATTGGCCGCAGGCCATTTCTTACGCTGCTGCCTCTGATGAATTGGCATGGGATAGTTCATTAAATATCGCGGCCTTAGGGGACGCTCTGGAGGGCGGGCGGGTAGAGGGAGCGCTGATGTCGGGATACCGCCTCAGTCAAGCGATGATTAATGAGTTAGGTTAAATCAAATGGACAGTGTGGTTTGGTTTAAAAAAGATCTTAGAATTAGTGATCATCAAGCCTTAAGAGAAGCGCTACTGCATTCACGGGTCTTTTGCCTTTATATTTTAGATCCTCAGCAATGGCAGCAACCTGATCAATCCGCCCAACACTATGAGTTCACTCTTGCATCACTGCGCGATCTTTATCGTCAATTAAAGGAGATTGGGGGACAACTTCATTTGTTAACAGGAAGTGCTGAGCAAGTGCTCTCCCGCATTCATGCCCTGCATCCCTTTGCAACGCTTTATTCCCATGAGGAAACGGGAAATAATTGGAGTTATCAGCGTGACAAACAGGTGGCCAAATGGTGTCGCCAGCAGGGTGTCAGTTGGCGAGAGTTTGCTCAATTTGGCGTAACAAGACGCTTAGCCTCACGCGATCAATGGCAAGGGCTGTGGGAGCGCCATATGAGCGAGCCTATCCTGCATTTACCAGCGGAGAATATGCGTCAATGGTGGAGTCATCCAGCACTACAGGAAGTTAACATCATGTCCCTTAAGGATCTTTCTCTTCCTCCCATGAATATGCAATCACGCCCCACTGCTGGACGACAGGCGGCGTTATCTACTTGGCAGCAATTTAAGGATATGGGTGTTCGACGTTATCGCGGAGGGATCTCATCTCCTTTGTCAGCACCAACCGCTTGCTCTCGGATGTCAGTGTATTTAAGTTTTGGGACAGTCAGTATGCGCGAACTGGTGCAGTGGACACGTGCTGAATTAGAGCAACTAACCTCTGCCAATAGAGACCCCAAGCGCTTGGGTTTAGAGGGTTTTTTAAGTCGCTTGTATTGGCATTGTCATTTTATTCAAAAGTTAGAAAGCGAGCCTGACATTGAAAACTACAATATGCATCGAGGTTATGATGGTCTGCGGGAAACGGAATTTAATGTGGCGCTATTTGATGCTTGGCGTGAAGGAAGAACTGGATGGCCGTTGGTGGACGCCTCCCTTGCCATGCTCAAAGAGTTAGGCTGGCTTAATTTTAGAATGCGGGCCTTGGTGGTTTCCGTGGCCTCTTATCCTCTGTGGTTACACTGGCGTCAAACGGGCTTGTGGCTGGCTCAGCAATTTCTTGACTACGAACCCGGTATACATTGGAGTCAAATGCAGATGCAATCAGGGACTACGGGTATTAATATCCCACGCATCTATAACCCAATTAAGCAAGCAAAAGACCATGATCCACGGGGAGAATTTGTTCGACGCTGGTGTCCTTATTTAAAACGTGTACCAGACACATGGATCTTTGAGCCCTGGAGAATGCCCCTGGCGCTACAACAAAAGATCGGTGTTGTAGTGGGAAAGGACATTCCTGTGCCGGTGGTGGATTATGAAACAGCGGTCAGAGAAGCCAAAGCAAAACTCTTTGAGAGACGAAAAAATCGTGCCATGAGTAAGACCACGCAAGAGGTCCTTGAGCGTCATGGTTCACGATCCAAAAGGAATCAGCGCAGTCAGTCTCGCTCGGTGTCTAGGGTCAGTAAAACCAATCAACTGGGATTTCAATTCGATGAAGGGCATTAAAAAAGAGCACCTGCCAGTTAAGATGTGTGTGGTATGCCAGCGTCCCTTTACTTGGCGAAAAAAATGGGCAAAGGTTTGGCATGAGGTGAAGTATTGTTCAGAGCGTTGTCGCCACGCTAAACAACACTCTAAGGGTTAACATGATGGGTAAGCAAGCGATTTACTGGTTTCGTCGAGATTGTCGGTTAACTGATAATCCGTTACTTCATAGAGCATTACAAGAGTGTGACGAGATTTTGCCTGTGTTTATTGAGAATGCACAACTTAACCAAGCCACGCCCTGGGGGTTTTCTCGTCAAGGGAGCCATTTAAGGGCTTTTAAAGCCCAGTTACTGGTTGATTTACGCGCCCAATTAGAGCGTCTCGGTGCTGTGTTATGGCTGGCGGAAGGGGATCCTGTTGCACTTCTAATTAGTTGGTGTCGCTCTCTTAATATTCAACACATTTATGCAGAGACCATTGCTGCTGAGGAGGAGGAATTAGAGCTTCGGCAGTTAAAGGAGGCGGGTATTCAAGTGCATAGCCTATTTCAATCAAGCATGATTGATATTAATGCGGTGCAACGGATAATAACTTACTTTCCGATGAGTTTTACCCGTTGTCGTCAAAAAATTGAAGCCTTAGGTTTGCGCTTTTCTATGCCACTGACCACAGCCCTTGAGCAGTTTAAGATCGCTCACAATTGGCGAGAGAGTGAACAGTCGAGATTTGTGCTTTATAAGGATCTGGAATACCAGCTGGAGCCAAATACCTCTTTACCAGTGGTGAATGGAAAATGGATCACCGATGAAGAGCGTGTGAAAGACTATATTGTTAATGATTATTTGGGTGCCCATCACGCGGCGCACTACAAACTTACTCGTAACCAACTTCAAGGGGTGGATTATTCGTCAAAGTGGTCTATTTGGCTTGCTCACGGTATTGTTTCTGCGCGAACATTGATGCATGAGCTGCAGCATTATGAAAAAACAGTAGTATCCAATGAGAGTACCTATTGGTTGTGGTTTGAATTACTCTGGCGTGATTATTTTCGTTATCTTTTTTATCAGCGCACCACTTGTCTATTTCGTTATCAGGGTTTGTCCGCAGAGCCTATCTCTGCACCACCATTTAATAAGAATGATTTTTTAGACTGGTCCCAGGGAAACACAGGGTTTGAATTGATTGATGCCGCCATGCGTGAGCTATTAACCACAGGTTATCTTTCTAATCGCTTGCGTCAGGTGGTGGCAAGTTTTTGGCTTTATCATTACAGGGGTGATTGGCGTGTTGGCGCTGCCTGGTTTGAATCCCAATTAATTGACTATGATGTATACAGTAACTATGGCAATTGGCTATATATTGCAGGGAAGGGGACTGATCCTCAGGGTGGGCGTGAATTTAACGTGGATAAACAGGTGAAGCAATTTGATCCCAATGGTGACTATCGACAGCGCTGGTTGGGCAAGCATTGACGTTTGATTTACGCTCTAAAGGCATGGTATGGTAATCCCATTTTTTAAAAACACCCTGTGAGGTTTGTGTGAAAACAATTGTTGCCGTGGTATTGCTGTTTTTAGGTATGTTTATATTTATTAGTATCACCGTTTACCGTTCAATGAGTTTTCCACATGCTAACTGTGATGAGGTGTTGGCAGGATCAACAATAGATGTTCCTCAAGGCGTGTTAGAGAGTTGTAAAAGAAAATTGATTGAGCAAACGCAACATCAGTGAAGAGGGGAATATGACTGATCTACAACGTCGAGGGATAATCGGTATCACCGTTGGCCTTGTGATTAACTTGGTGGGTGATCTTGTTCTTGATGTCAATGTTGAAGTGTATAAAGGGATCGCTACCTTTAATGTCTTGTGGATGCTGGATGTGTTTTTACTACCCTTTGTGGTGGGTTATGTGACATCGCTGATGTATAAGGCAAGAGGTGGGCGTTATGTGGCCTGTCTCCCTCCTTTGATATTAAGGCCTTTAAGTTATCTCTACTTACATTATGTTGCTCATCCCGTGGGGGATTTTTTCTATCAACTCAACTTATATTATTGGGGCCCTATGCTGATATTGGTGGTGGAATCAGCTAACTTTGGCGGTATTCTTGGCGAAGTAAAAGCAGGGGTATTGGGGACAAAGATTAATAAAAAATCCTAATTACCATAATGTAGGCGTTACTATCTTAATAGTAGCGTTTTTTTATTCATCATTCTCATTGATTCTAACTTTCTTAGTGCGATGTGAAGATCCTTTGACCAAGAGGTTAATCGGTTTATAAAATTCATTTTTCATGATTAATAGAGAGTGATGAGCTTACCAATCGACTTTATTGCTCATCGCACAAAATATTCTGATGGGTTGTTTAACTCTACTGACCTAGTGCCCTATCTGAAACGATGACGCAAAATAGCTTTGTTAACAGAGTAGGGGCGAGAGCAGCAAAGTGGATACTGCAGCCCGGATATAAGCAGTGTGAACAAATAAAGAGCTTCTTTTAGGCGACAGTAGCAGAATAAGCAATAACATGGCTGGTCTCACCAAGAATAGTAATAAGTAACTTAATGCAAGAAGCAGGCCAAAAACAAGAAAGTCAGAGAGGCCTTATCCCGTCAGTGTCTTAGCGAATCATGAGGATTTTTGTGTTTGTGAATTTGTTCGCTTATGCCCTTCTTTATGCCTTATTGGCTCATTTAAGGTGCATCACTTGTCCCGCAGACAAAAGTTAACTCACAGACAGTTGAACGCTATTAGATCGGGGTGGTAAGACGAGAATGCCCCGAACACGAATCGAACGTGTGACCTACCCCTTAGGAGGGGGTCGCTCTATCCACTGAGCTACCGAGGCATTGAAAAAAGAATATTTTAACAGAAGCATTTTAAGTAAATGAAAATGATTCTTATTTACTTGACAATGATAATGATTCTCATTTAAATTATGTTTAACTTATTCAGGAAATGACATCATGAAAACAATGACGCTTTTGCTCTCTTTGGGACTCACCGCTTACTTAGTTACTGCTCAAGCACAGGATAGCTATACCTTAACCATCACAGATCACGGTGTTGAACCGCAAACTTTAGTCGTGCCTGCGGGCGTGAAAATCCCTTTGGCAGTAGTTAACCGAACCTCAGGCCCGATTGAGTTAGAGGGAAAAGCCTTTAATTCAGAAATGGTTGCACCACCTAATGGACAAACCAAGGGGTATATCGGACCCTTACAAGCGGGGGATTATGCCTTTTATAACGATTACAATCGTCAAATGACAGGCATGATTCGCAGTCACTGATAGAGATGATGATGCTTTTTCGCTTTAGTGGCCCAGTGTGTTGCCTGCTCGTACAACTGATTACGTTTTCAGTACCTGTATTCGCTGATGATGACTATATTGTTTACTCTCCCCATGTGGTCAAGGGGCAGACAGAAATAGAAAGCCGTGCGTATGCTGTTAGTGATTCCCGACCAGGTTTTGCTCCCAGTAATGGTTATCTCCTGTCTCTTGGCCACACTTTTACAGATTATTGGAAAAGTGAAGTTTATGTGAGTGAATACCAGCACCTACCAGGTTCTGGTAATAGTTTGTATGGTCATGAATGGGAAAACACTTTCCAATTAACTGATCGAGGTGAATATATAGTGGATTGGGGGTTTTTAGCAGCTTACTCCCAACACACTCTACCTGGCATTGCTGACACTCTGGAATTGGGTCCTCTAATTGAAAAAGATTCAGGTAGATTGCAACAGCGTTTAAATATTCTTGCTGAAAAGGATTTAGGCAGTAATGCAACGCTGCGTTATGCGCTACGGGGAGGTTATGCATTATCTTATCGTGTGACCAATCAATTTCAACCCGGTTTTGAAGCTTATTATCGACCAATTGATAATGCACACCAAATTGGACCCATGATACAAGGTGAGTTATTTCTCGCTAATGGTAAAGAAGTTGAATACTCCTTTGGGATGCTAAGAGGGCTCAATAATGGTGCCCCACAAAATGTAATTGTTGCTAGAATGTCGTACGAGTTTTTTTAGCCGACAATTCATGCCCTTTATAACCCTGCGACACATTTCCCTGGCCTATGGCCATCATGCTCTTTTAGAAGGCGTTAACCTTGTTGTTGAAGAAGGTCAGCGTTTAGGCCTGATTGGCCGCAATGGAGGCGGTAAAAGTTCACTGCTTAAAATTATTTTAGGTACAGTGAATCAAGACGAAGGAGAGCGTTGGGTTCAACCGGGTCTTAAAATGGGTTATGTGGCTCAAGAAACGGAGTTTAATGGGGCTCAGACGGTCGAGGAAATACTCACTCAAGCCAGTTTATTACACCATGAATGGGCGCCCACACACCAAATAGCCACAATGATGGCCGAAATGGGGTTTATAGGTACAGAAACCGTTGCGGCATTATCTGGTGGCTGGAAAAAAAAGTTAAGTCTAGCCTGCGCGCTGATTAATCAACCTGAACTCCTGATTTTAGATGAACCGACAAACCATTTAGACATTGATGCCATTCAATGGCTTGAACATCTCTTAAATACCTTCAAAGGAAGTGTCATCTTTGTCACCCACGATCGTGCCTTCTTAGATCACGTGGCGACCGATATTATTGAACTCGACCGAGGTAAACTTGCCCATTACGGACAGCGTTTTGCGACTTATCAAATAAGGAAGCAAGAGATGCTGGCTGTGGAGCAAATGCACCAAGAGAAATTTGATAAATTATTGGCGCAAGAGGAAGTATGGATTCGCAAAGGCATTGAAGCGAGACGAACCCGTAACGAGGGTCGTGTAAGACGCCTTGAAGCACTGCGTGTTGAAAGATCAAGAAGACGTGATCAGTTAGGCTCGGTTAGGTTAAATCTGCAGACGGGAGATAGGTCAGGAGAGCTGGTAGTAGAGCTTGATAATGTATCTATTGCCTATCAAGAAAGAACCTTGGTCAGTGGTTTATCTACGCGCATTCAACGGGGCGACAAAATTGGCATAATTGGCCCCAATGGTTCTGGAAAAACCACATTACTTAAGACCCTTTTGGGTGAGTTAAAGCCTGATCAAGGACAGGTTAAGCTGGGTACCAAAATTCAAGTTGCTTACTTTGATCAATTGCGTGAGCAGCTTGATCCTGAGGCCACATTAATTGACACGATTAGTCCAGGTTCGGATTTTATTGAGATCAATGGAATACGCAAACATCGAGTGAGTTATCTGGAGGATTTTTTGTTTCCCCCAGAGCGGACCCGCGCCAAGGTTAAATCATTATCAGGCGGAGAGCGTAATCGGTTGCTGTTAGCCAGGTTGTTTGCAAAACCTGCCAATGTGTTGGTATTGGACGAACCTACCAATGATCTTGATATGGATACTCTTGAGGTATTAGAAGAGTTATTAAGTGATTACAATGGGACACTATTTTTAGTGTCTCATGATCGTGCTTTTTTAGATAATGTGGTGACCCAGGTCATGGTGCTAGATGGCCAGGGCAGGGTAACGGAGAATGCCGGCGGATACAGTGATTGGTTAATCTATCTTAACCGTACCCAAGTCTCTACAATTGCATCTACCTCAATCACTCAAGAGGCTAAAAAACCTGCCTCTCAGGATAACAAAGAGAGAGTGAAAACTCGTCCAGAAAAAATGACCAATCGAGAGCAGCAGGAACTCGAGTCAATACCCAATAAGATTGATCTCCTGGAGCAAGAGCAGAATGCCATAAACGAACAACTTTCAGATCCTTCTTTGTATACATCTCAAGCTGAAAAGGTTAGTCAGTTACAAAATAGATTGTCACAGTTACAAGAAGAAATAGAAACGTTACTTGAGCGCTGGGAGGTTTTAGAGCAAAAAGTGTTACGACTGAAGAGCTAAAAAAGTATAATCACAAGTTAAGGAGAGGTGGCAGAGTGGTTGAATGTACCTGACTCGAAATCAGGCGTACCGCAAGGTATCGGGGGTTCGAATCCCCCCCTCTCCGCCAGTAGTAAATGTAGGACAAAGATTGATCTGCACTCAATTTTTAGTTTTGTATTAAATCTGATAATTTTCAAACAGTCA
>JAGXAW010000061.1 GCA_018971415.1 Betaproteobacteria bacterium | reverse complement strand
AAGCTCAATTGCTCTCCTTTATAGATGATATGGCTGAAGTCTACGCGCAAGCTGATTTGGTTATTTGTCGGGCGGGTGCGTTAACAGTGAGTGAGGTGGCCTGTGCTGGCGTGGCCAGTTTATTTGTACCCTTTCCTGCTGCCGTGGATGATCATCAGACGGTAAATGCTCAGTATCTAGTGGGAGAGCAAGCGGCATATCTTATTCAACAAAAAGATTTAACGGTTGACGGATTAGTAAAGTTTTTAAAACGAATCAATCGCCAAGATTTGTCTTTGATGGCAGAGCGAGCCTATCAGCTTGCTAAAAGACAGGCGACCGGTGAGCTGTGTCAAGCGATTGAGGAGGCAGCTTATGCGTCATAAGGTACATCATATTCATTTTGTTGGAATTGGTGGCGCTGGCATGAGCGGCATTGCTGAGGTCTTACTTAACCTTGGCTATGAAATTACAGGATCAGACATCAACAAGAATACTGCAACAGACAGGTTATCTGGTTTGGGTGCGTTAATTAGACAGGGTCATCAAGCACAACACGTAGAAGGGGCTGATGTCGTGGTTGTCTCCACGGCGGTATCAAAAGACAATCCTGAGGTGCAACGGGCTCGTGAATTAAGAATTCCTGTGGTACCAAGAGCCATGATGTTGGCTGAGTTGATGCGTCTTAAAAAAGGCATCGCTGTTGCTGGCACTCACGGTAAAACCACAACTACCAGTTTGATTGCCAGTATTTTGGCTGAGGCGGATCTTGACCCTACTTTTGTCATAGGTGGCAAATTAAACAGCGCAGGAACACATGCGGCGCTGGGTAAGGGTGAATTTATTGTGGCTGAAGCAGATGAATCTGACGCTTCCTTTCTATTCTTGCAACCCGTTATTTCAGTCGTCACCAATATTGATCAAGATCACATGGAAACTTATCACCATGATTTTGAAAAGTTAAAGGACGCTTTTGTCCAATTTTTAGATCACTTGCCTTTTTATGGTGTGGCTGTATTGTGCCTTGAGGATCCGGTAGTCAGAGGCTTGCTTGAGCGTATTGAAAAACCTGTAGTGACCTATGGTTTTTCAGATGAAGCAATGATTCAAGCCGTTGATATTAAGGCCGAAGCTGGGCGAATGGTATTTGGTGTGCTATTAAAACCCAATCGATCCAGGCGAGAGCCTCGGCGTTTGTCAGTAGTACTGAATTTACCTGGACTACATAATGTATTAAATGCACTAGCAGCCATCGCTGTGGCCCTTGAAGTGGGGGCCTCTACGCCAGCCATTATTAAAGCATTAGAGAAATTTACTGGTGTTGGACGACGTTTTCAACGTTATGGACAAAGACTATTACCAGGCCAAAGTGGCGTATTTGATTTGGTGGATGATTATGGTCATCACCCAGTTGAAATGAAAGCAACGCTCGAGGCTGCTCGGGGCGCTTTCCCACATCGACGCATTGTCCTCGCTTTTCAACCGCACCGATTCAGTCGTACTCGAGATTGTTTTAAGGATTTTGTCGAGGTTCTATCGCAAGCTGATGGTGTCATTCTTTGCGATGTCTATCCTGCTGGAGAGGCTCCAATTATCGGCGCTGACAGTGATCATTTGGCTCAGGCATTACGGCACCAAAAAAATAGACAACCTATTCGTCATAGTGATTTGACCAGTCTTGCTCAAGTCACTCTTCATTCCCTACAGGCAAATGATGTATTGATCACCATGGGCGCTGGAAGTATTGGGTTACTGCCTCAGCAATTAGTCATGTTAACGGGGGAGGCGCCCTAATCATGACTTACTTGTACCCAGGGCAATTAAGAAATAACGAGCCAATGAGTCAGCATGTCAGTTGGCGTGCAGGTGGGATGGCTGAACGCTTTTATGTTCCATTAAATCGTCAGGATTTACTTGAGTTTGTAAAAGGCCAAAGTCAATCCGTATTTCATGTTATTGGCTTAGGGAGCAATTTGTTGGTGCGAGATGGCGGTTTACCTGAAACAGTTATTCAAACTCATGGGGCCTTAAAAGAAATCAAAGTGCTAAGGCAGGACCCTGAGGAGTTGGTTATAGAGGTAGAGGCGGGAGTCCCTGCTCCTAAAGTTGCTCGGTCCGTAGCAAGACTGGGTTACCAAGGAGCAGAGTTTATGGCAGGCATTCCAGGAACTGTAGGTGGTGCGCTGGCCATGAATGCAGGTTGCTATGGACGTGAGACATGGAACTGTGTTCATTCGGTACTCACCATGGATGAGAAGGGTCAGTTTTTTGAGAGAACGGTTGAGGATTATGAAGTCGGCTATCGTCATGTGGCGCTTAAAAATAGTGCTAAACATACGGCAACCCCCCGTTTTCATCCTACTAAAGAATGGTTTATTGCGGCCAAACTAAAATTTATTAATGATCCCTTACTGCAAGGTCAAAAGATGATAAGGGAGCTGTTGGCTCGTCGTGTAGCAACACAGCCCTTAGGGCAGCCTAACGCAGGTTCTGTATTTCGCAATCCTTCAGGCGGTTTTGCGGCGCAACTCATAGAAAAATGTGGCCTAAAGGGATTACGTGAAGGAGGCGCTGAAGTGTCTCATAAGCATGCCAATTTTATTGTGAATACGGGCAATGCTACTGCGGCAGATATTGAAAATCTGATTGATCGAGTACAACAACGGGTTCGGGAGATATGCGGTATCACGCTACTGCCGGAAGTCAGAATTATTGGAAATAAAGTAGGCTAAAGAGGGGGCTTATTATGGCTGTCATTTCACTTCCAGGATGGTTACAGTTAGGACGTAATAATCGTCCTAAGACAGATAACTTTGAACTGCTGCAGAAGAAAAAACGGCGGCAGTCTTCTATGGGGACCAGAGTTAAGCCTGGAACCCATAAAGAGAGCATTGAGAAAATTAATTGGATAAGTTTACTTTCAATGCTGGCCAAGGTTGTGATTATCGTTGCTGTAGGTGTAGCGCTTTATGCCTTTGTAAGCTGGGGTATTAAACGTCCTATGTTTAGTATTCAGCGTATACAAGTGACAGGAAACTTACAACAGGTTGATAAAGAACTGGTTAGCAAAAGATTGCAATCGATGAGCGGCAATTTCTTTACTTTTAATTTGTCACAAGCGGCAAAAGAATTGAATTCAATGCCGTGGGTGAGCCATGTACAATTACGTCGCCTGTGGCCTAATGGCATTGAAGTGAGTGTTGCAGAACATCATCCTTTGGTTCGTTGGGATGAACAAAAACTGTTGGATACAGATGGTCAATTGTTTGAAGCGGATTATTCTGGATATCTACCTCAATATAAGGGCCCAGAGGGCTCTCAAGTGGAAGTCTTGAGAGAAGCCAGAGAGTTAAATCGTCAGTTATCACCCATTCATCATCATATTGATGAGCTGACTCTGTCAGATCGGAGGGCATGGACTATTCGACTGGAAAATGGATTAACACTTAATCTTGGAAGAGCCAATATACACGAAAGATTAGATAAGTTTGTTGAAGCTTACCCAACTGTATTTGGTGACCAACCAGGGCAAGGAAAATTAGTGGATTTAAGATATGAAAATGGCTTTGCGTTACGCTTAGCCGCAGCGGAATCAGGAGCCAAGCAATGATGCAAAAAAACCGTGACCAACGTAGCCTTCTTGTTGGGCTTGATATTGGTACATCTAAAATCGTTGTGATTGTTGCAGAAATTTTGCCCGAAGGCGGTTTTGATGTGATTGGCATCGGGCAGCATCCCTCAAAAGGATTAAAAAAAGGGGTGGTAGTCAATATTGAAGCAACAGTGAATTCAATACACCGCGCAATTGAAGAAGCTGAGTTAATGGCTAACATCAAGATTAGCGAAGTCATCACTGGGATTGCTGGCAGTCATATTAAGAGTTTTAATTCACACGGTATGGTGGCCATCAAAGACAAAGAAGTGGCTGAAGGGGATGTAGAAAGAGTTCTAGAGACGGCAAGAGCTGTAAGTATTCCGACCGATCAACAAATACTGCACATTTTAACGCAGGAATTTGTGATTGATGGCCAAGAGGATGTTAAAGAGCCCATTGGCATGAGTGGGGTTAGGTTGGAAGTCAAAGTTCATATAGTCACGGGTGCTGTTTCTGCTGCACAAAACATCATGAAATGCGTCAGACGCTGTGGCCTCGAAGTGCGAGATTTGATTTTGCAGCCCCTAGCATCCTCTGTAGCGGTTTTAACTGAAGATGAAAAAGATTTGGGAGTTTGTTTGGTTGATATTGGCGGGGGGACCACGGATATTGCGGTGTTTGTAGGTGGTGCTATACGCCATACAGCCATTATTCCAATTGCCGGCGATCAAATTACCAATGATATCGCCATGGCTTTAAGAACGCCTACTAAGGATGCGGAAGAAATTAAAATTGCCCATGGCTGTGCACTTCGTCATTTGGCTGATGCGGACCAATTACTGGAAGTGCCGGGTGTGGGCGATCGCGGACCAAGACAAATGTCTAAGCATACTTTGGCTGAGGTGGTTGAGCCTCGTGTAGAAGAACTGTTTTCTCTGATTCAGGCTGAGCTCAGA
>JAGXAW010000021.1 GCA_018971415.1 Betaproteobacteria bacterium | reverse complement strand
AAATAAAAAATCAATAAGGTTATAAATAAAGAGTAAAGGTAGGATAGCCACAAACCAGGCTACTACGCCATGATGACGTTCACCTGAATTCAGCAAATCATCAAGATAGTGTAAATATTGCGTAAAATAAGAAAATAATCGGTTGGGTAAATCACTGGGGCGATATTTTTCTGCAAACAGACTTATTAAAATCAAAAAGAGAGTCATGGAATATACTTTTACCGTTTTGTTTGTTTAGTATAACGATTGCGTTTATCTTTTTCCAAAAAATATGTTTCCTGTCTCCTGAGACTATCGCAAATGCGCAACACTGAGTAAACTCGTTCCCTATGGCTACCATCAAACATCCAGACATTCAATTCATCAACAACACACTGTTTTCTACAGAATTTAACGATGTCTATCACTCATCCTTTGGTGGTATAGAGCAAGCCAAGGCCGTTTTCATTGAGGGTAATCATTTAAACGAGCGCTTTAGCCAACTACAACGTAAACAATTTTGTCTGTTTGAAACGGGTTTTGGTATTGGCATAAACTTTTTGGTTACCTTGGCAACATGGGCGGAAACACAGGACCAACATAATGCCTGGCTCAACTATGTGGCAGTAGAAAAGTATCCCCTTAGCCGTGAGCTGTTATCCTCTCTTTTACATTCCTACCCTTTTAATCCGGCTTTCATTACTCCATTAATTGAACAGTGGCCATTACTCACACCGGGTTATCATGAAATACGTTTTCCTGAGCAACGCGTGTGCCTGACCCTCATCATTAGCGACATTAAAGACGCCGTTAAATCCCTAACCATGACCATTGATGCGATTTATCTTGATGGTTTCTCTCCACAAAAAAATCCTGACATGTGGCATGGCGACATATTTGCTGCCTTAGCTCAGCATTGTCACGGTGAGACGACTCTTGCTTCATGGTGCGTTGCAGGTACGGTTCGTCAAAATCTAATTGACGCTGGATTTAATGTATCTCGGCATAAGGGTTTTGCACAAAAGAAACATCGCTTGGAAGGGCAATTTAACCGTATTCCCCAAGACAAACAAACTTTGCGTCAAAGCCGCTACTTTCCCCACGTTGCCCGCTATCTAAAGGGTAACCTCAATAAACAGATAGCTGTTATTGGTGCCGGAATAGCAGGCTCGCTTACCGCCTACCACTTGTGTCAACGGGGAATCGCAGTCTGCTTGTTTGATCGACATGATGCAATTGCCACACAAGCATCAGGCAATCCTGCAGGGATCTTAAGACCCGTAATCAGCAAAGATGACAATGTATTATCCCGAATTAGCCGAAGAGGCTTTTATTTAACCAAGCAGCTTATTGAAGAACTTGAGTCTAATGGCAATGAGAGAATTGCCCATTATCCTGGCGTAATACATTTTGCCAAAAACCAAGAGGAAGAGTTAGGTCAACGAGAAAGTATTGAAACCTTAGGGTTTTCTCGTGATTATGCCTGTTTCTTAGAGGCAGCAGAGATTCAAGAGCGTTTTCAGTTAAGATCAGAGTTGGGAGGCATCTATTTTCCTCAAGCTGGTTTTATTAATCCAAAAAAACTCTGTGAAAGAGCAGTTCAACTAAGCGCGCCCTCTCTATCCATACTCTTAAACACTGAGATTACTCGACTCCATTATGAAAACCGTTGGCAATTATTCAATCAAGCCAACGAATGCCTGGGGGAGTTTGATGCTGTCATTCTCACTCTTGGTGCTAGTCACTTAGCACAAACCATGTCTCTTAACCTAAAGACCAATCGTGGGCAGTTATCTCTCTTCACCCACCCACAACTGCCTCAAACACAACCTGTCCTATGTAAAGAGGGTTATCTCATTACCCTGCCACAACAACAATTACTAGCAGGAGCCACCTATGAGCATGACTTAGATCTTAACCCATGGCCATCAAGCCATCTTGAAAACCAACAACGTATCCATGCTATCCTGGGACAGGACCCACAAACCTTTACCGCTATTAATGATCGCGTAGCATTAAGAAGTGTTAGTAAGGATCGTTTACCGGTGGTGGGAGAGCTTAATGAACACCTTTACTGCGTGTTAGCCAATGCCTCACGCGGCATTGTTTGGAGTACACTTAACGCGAGAATAATTCGAAGTTTAATTACCGCAGAACCCATGCCCATAGAGCAACAATTGGTTACTCAACTCTCTCCAGCACGACTGTGCTAGCTTGCCGTCTGTAGCATTTCTTTTGCGTGTTTTAAGGTGGTAGCCGTAATATCAATTCCACCAAGCATTCTTGCTATTTCCTCTACCCGTTGTTGGGTAGAGAGGACTTCCACGTGGCTCACCACATTATCGGATTCTGCTCTCTTCATCACACGCAAATGATGGTCACCGCAGCTCGCAACCTGAGGCAGATGGGTTACGCACAAGACTTGAAATGAGCGCCCCAATTCTTTTAATAATCTTCCCACAATTTGGGCCACTCGTCCGCCAATCCCAGTATCCACCTCGTCAAAGATTAAGGTGGGCACATTGGCTGTGTGGCTCAAGGCGGTTTGTATGGCAAGGCTAATGCGTGAGAGCTCGCCCCCTGAAGCCACTTTGGCAATTTCCTGCGGGCTTTGTTTGGCATGGGCTGAGATCTTAAAGAGAATCTGCTCCAAACCCTGCAGGCTCGGTTCCTCTAAGGGATTCAATTCAATAACAAAGGCTCCCTCCCCCATCGCAAGATCTGAGAGAGTTTGAGTGACCAATTGAGAAAGCCGCTTAGCCGCCTGTTGCCGTGATTGCGTTAACTGTTGAGCAAGTTGTAAATAATGCTCCTTCGCAAGATACATGTCTTTTTCTAAGGCATCACCGTCACTTAATAACTCCATGGCAGCAAGCTCTTCACGTCGCTCGGCCAAATACTGCCATAACTCCTCAGGATTAAGACGAAAGCGTCTTGCGCTTTGCATCAGTTTTGCCATTTGCTGATCAAGCTGCGTCAGTTTTTGATCATCAATTTCAATACTGTGTAAAAAATGTCTCAGACCTGTAATGACCTCATCCACCTGGATGACTGAACTGTTCAGTAAATCGATTGAGGGCTTAAGTTTTGCATCCTCATAGGGCATGTCTTGTAAAAGGGAAAGCGCTTTCTCCAGCTTCTCTAGTGCGCTGTCTCTACCCTCTCCTAAGATATCCAAGGCCTGTTGATTAAGATGCAATACCTGTTGCGCGTGAGTAAGTCGGCTATGTTGCTCGTTAAACTCCAACCAATGCTCGGGGGCCACAACACACTCTTCAAGTTCCCGTATCACTTCTTTTAATCTATCTTCATCTTGCGCAAGTGTTGTTGAGCGTAACTGCCAATCTTGCCAGCGTGACAGAGCCTCTTGCCAATCACGGTAACTTGACATGACGTTTTTGACGAGCTCTTGATGGCCTGCAAAGTTGTCCAACAGTTGTCGCTGGGTCCCACTCTGCTGGAGAGTTTGGTGAGCGTGTTGGCCATGAATATTTATCAAGAACTGAGAGACTTCTTTTAATTGGGCAAGCGTGACGGAGGAGCCGTTGATAAAGGCTCTGGATTTACCCTGACTGTCCACCAAACGTCTTAGGATACAGGTGGATTCTTCATCCATGGCAGTCAGACCCATTTCCTCTAATGAGGTTTTGAGTTCGACGTAGCCAGTAATATCAAAGGTAGCGCACACTTCTGAGCGGGTTGCGCCATGACGTATTGCTGTTGCATCTGCTCGCCCGCCAAGGGCTAGGGATAGGGCGTCAATTAAGATGGACTTACCAGCACCCGTTTCCCCAGTAAACACAGTTAATCCGTTATTAAATTCTAAATCCAGCGCTTCAACAATAACGTAATCACGAATTGAGATTGACTTAAGCATTGCTACAGTTTTGTCCCCCAACGTAACTTTTCACGTAACATCGCATAATAATCATGACTGAGCGGATGTAACAGTATGATTTGTTGTTTCGCATGAGAAATAACCAAATGATCATCGCTATTAAGAGCCATGTGATCTTGAACATCAAAATTGGCAAAGGCACCCTTCCCTTTTTGTAATACCACCTCAATCACCGAACGCTCACTTAGCACTATGGGGCGGTTACTTAAGGTATGGGGACAAATAGGGACCAATACCGTGGCCTGGAGCTCTGGATGAATAATAGGGCCACCACTTGATAGCGCATAGGCTGTGGAGCCTGTGGGCGTGGCCACAATTAATCCATCGGCCCGTAAACTGTACACAAAACGCTGATCAACAGACACCTCAAGCTCGATCATGCTCCCCTGCGCTCCCTTGGTCAGAACCACATCATTTAAAGCATAGTGACGAGAGAGCATTTGGCCTGAGCGCCAAATTTCCGTTTCAAGTAAAGAGCGTTTTTCCTCCGCGTAATGACCCAGTAATACTTTGGCCAATTCCTCCTCCAGATGCTGAGAGGGAATATCGGTAAGAAAACCCAATTGACCAAGGTTAATGCCCACCATGGGTACGCTTTGGCCTAACAAGGATCGGGCCACTGACAACAATGTCCCATCCCCACCCAGCACCACCACCAAGTCCACTTCTTTTGCCATCTCCTCAACTTGAACAATATGTGCAGAGCGAGCAGGAACTGAAGCAGCACTTTTAGGGTCAAGCACATAACTCAGTTGGTATTTCTCTAGAAACTGAATGAGCCGCCCCATTGGTGTTGCCAAATCGTGGCTATTGTACTTGCCAACGATGCCAATTTTTTTAAAAATAGTATTCATCTTTGGAATTAAACCACATTTGGGTAAAATAGGGTGTATGTTAAACGATCGCGCACGCACTTTATTAAAAGTATTAATTGAACGCTACATAGAAGACGGGCAGCCAGTGGGCTCACGCGCTCTATCTAAGACGGCTGGCATGGACTTATCTGCTGCCACCATTCGTAATGTTATGGCCGATTTGGAGGAGCTGGGTTTTATTTCCAGCCCCCATACTTCTGCCGGACGCATCCCAACGCCGAGGGGCTACCGCTTCTTTGTCGACAGTTTAATGATTATCAAGCCCGTTGAAGCCCTCACCCGCTCTCAGTTGGAGGAACACCTCATACCCGCTGATCCGCAACGCTTAATTTCAGCCGCCTCGCAGATGCTCTCGGAACTGACCGCCTATGCCGGGATTGTTCGCACGCCAAAAAGACGCAATGAGGGATTTCGTCATCTCGAATTTTTACGCCTTTCAGAAAAACGTCTGCTACTGATTTTGGTGACCCTTGAGGGGGACGTACAAAACCGTGTTATTCTCACTGATCGGCAATACAGTCAAAGTGACCTCACTCAGGCAGCCAATTATCTCAACGAGCATTATGCAGGAAACGACTTTAATCAAATCCGCCATACATTAAGATCTGATTTACGAAGCCTCAATGGAGATATACAGGCTCTGATGAATACCGCTCTTGAGGTCGGTAGCGCCGCGCTTAAGGAAGGCCAAAACGACTATGTGTTAAGTGGCGAATCTAAACTTATTCAACCCAATGATGTCACTTACAACATGAATAAGTTACGCCAATTGTTTGATGTATTTGAACAAAAAACTGAGTTGCTGCAATTACTGGAGTTGAGTGAAAGTGCAGATGGCGTACAAATCTTTATTGGGGGAGAATCTAGTGTTGTTCCTCTCGATGAATTCAGTGTTGTGACCGCCCCCTATGAGGTCGATGGCCAAGTGGTTGGTACCTTAGGGGTGGTTGGCCCAACTCGCATGGCTTATGAGCGAATTATTCCAATTGTGGATGTCACAGCAAAGTTACTCTCCAGCGCTCTCTCGCAGCATTAAAAAGGACAATTATGGCAAATTATTTACCAGAACCCGAGTATCACCACGGTAGTACCCTTAAGACAGGGGTTTTATTGGTCAATCTTGGAACCCCGGATGCCCCGGACGCGCCCTCGCTCAGACGTTATTTAAAACAATTTTTAAGTGATACCCGTGTTGTTGAGATTCCAAGACCCATTTGGTGGTTAATTTTAAATGGCATTATTTTAAATATTCGCCCAAAAAAATCGGCAAAAAAATATGCATCCATCTGGACCGCAGAGGGCTCTCCCCTAAAGGCCAACACAGAAAAACAAGCGCTAGCCTTAGCCAAAGAACTTGAGGCCAGCACTCCATCACCCTTGGTGGTCACCTATGCCATGCGTTATGGAAATCCCAGTATTCCTTCCAGAATTCAAGAGCTCAAAGAACAAGGTTGCGAAAACATCCTGATGGTTCCTCTCTATCCACAATACGCGGCGAGCACCACTGGCTCCTCAATGGATGCCTTGTTTGATACCTTAAAGCGTTACCGCAACACCCCAGGGGTCAGAGTGATCAGGCAGTATCATGACCATCCTGCTTACATTGAGGCACTCGCCCAACGTATTGAGAGCTTTTGGCAAACCCATGCCCGGCCAGAGAAACTGATCATGAGTTTTCATGGGGTTCCACGCTATACCCTGGATAAGGGAGACCCCTATCACTGTCAATGCCACAAAACTGGACGTTTATTGGCGGAAAGATTAGGTCTTCAACCAAGCCAATATATGGTGACTTTTCAATCCCTGTTTGGTCGCGCTGAATGGATCAAACCCTATACAGAACCCTCGGTCATCGCTCTAGCTAAAGAGGGCGTTAACCATATCCAAGTGGTGTGTCCAGGCTTTCCCTCAGACTGCCTAGAAACCATTGAAGAAATTGGTATGGAAGTCAAGGCGGCTTTCATGGAAGCTGGTGGACGAGACTATCACTACATACCTGCATTAAATGATGACCCCGTATGGATTAATGCACTCACAGATATCACCCTATCTCACCTTCATGGCTGGCTAAAACCCCAATGGAATCAAGAGGATGAGAAGCGTGAGGGCGAATTGACCTTACAACGAGCACTGTCTTTGGGTGCCAAGCAATAATTATTTCTTAAAGACTCTTGAAATAACCAAAAGGATCTCCATCTAGGACGTATTCTAAGATGGAGATGCGTATGGAACACAAACCTCAAGAAGAAGCCGCCAACGAGCAGCCTTCTTCAAGCAATGAAAACAACAGCACTGAACACCCTGCAACTGAGCTTGATGCCCTAAAAAAAGCACTCGAAGAGGCTGAAAGCCAGGTTAAAGAGAAAAATGATGCTTGGTTAAGGGCTTTGGCTGAGTCTGAAAATATTCGTAAAAGAGCAGCGCAAGACTTAGCCTCTGCGAAAAAATTCGCCTTAGAATCCTTTGCCTCTGAACTACTCGCCGTGATGGACAGTATGGATGCCGCCCTTGCGGTATCTGAAGCCACCTTAGAGAGTTACAAAAATGGCGTAGAACTCACAGCAAGGCAACTTAAAACTGCTTTTGAAAAATTTCATTTAACAGAAATCAACCCTGTAAACGAAAAGTTTGATCCCAATCGTCACCAAGCTATCGCTGCCATTGAGAACGGTGATGTGGCTCCGAACACCATATTGTCAGTGATGCAAAAGGGTTTTGCCCTCCATGAACGGGTTTTGCGTCCAGCTTTGGTTACTGTTTCAAAGGCAAAAGAGTCTTAGACTCTTGAATTTTAATAAGACACCCCAATTTAAGTATTAACAGATATTTTTTAAGGAAGATTGATCATGGGAAAAATTATTGGTATTGATTTAGGGACAACAAACTCTTGTGTTGCTGTGATGGAAAACGGCAAACCTAAAGTGATTGAAAACGCGGAAGGAGCAAGAACCACCCCTTCTATTGTTGCCTACTTAGAAGGCGGCGAAGTCTTAATGGGCGCTCCTGCTAAACGTCAGGCCATTACCAATCCTAAAAATACGCTATTTGCTGTAAAACGTCTGATTGGTCGTAAGTTTGAAGAAAACATGGTGCAAAAGGACATCGATATGGTGCCCTATAGCATTATTAAGGCTAAAAATGGCGATGCCTGGGTCGAAGCACAGGGAAAACAAATGGCTCCCCCAGAAATTTCTGCTGCCGTTTTACAAAAAATGAAAAAAACAGCGGAAGACTATTTGGGTGAACCCGTCACCGAGGCGGTGATTACCGTTCCTGCCTACTTCAATGACAGTCAACGTCAGGCCACCAAAGATGCTGGCCGTATTGCAGGTCTTGAAGTCAAACGTATCATTAACGAACCCACTGCAGCGGCCTTGGCTTTTGGTTTAGACAAAAAAGAAGGCGACAGAAAAATCGCTGTCTATGACTTAGGTGGCGGAACCTTCGACATCTCTATCATTGAAATTGCTGAAATTGATGGCGAGCATCAATTTGAGGTGCTCTCAACCAATGGCGACACTTTCTTAGGTGGTGAAGACTTTGACTTACGTGTGATTGAATTCTTGGCTGAGGAATTTAAGCGTGAGAGTGGTATTGATCTTAAGAAAGACGTCCTGGCACTGCAACGCTTAAAAGAAGCTGCTGAGAAAGCCAAAATTGAGCTCTCCTCCTCCAATCAAACAGAGGTCAATTTACCCTACATCACGGCCGATGCCTCAGGACCAAAACACTTGGTGGTAAAACTCACTCGTGCCAAATTAGAAAGCTTGGTGGAAGACTTAATTGCGCGCACCATTAAACCTTGTGAAGTGGCCATTAAAGATGCTGGAATCAGTATTAATGATATTGCCGATGTGATTTTGGTGGGCGGTCAGAGTCGTATGCCTAAGGTTCAAGAACGCGTCAAAGAATTTTTTGGTCGCGAACCTCGTAAAGACGTCAACCCCGATGAAGCAGTGGCCATTGGCGCAGCTATTCAAGGCGGTGTGTTACAGGGCGATGTTAAGGACGTGTTATTGCTTGATGTCACTCCTTTGTCCTTAGGTATTGAAACATTAGGTGGCGTGATGACCAAACTCATCCAAAAGAACACCACTATTCCAACCAAAGCATCACAAGTTTTTTCAACTGCTGAAGACAACCAATCTGCAGTGACCATTCATGTTCTACAAGGTGAGCGTGATGTGGCCTCCGGCAATAAGAGTTTAGGGCAATTTAATCTCTCCGACATTCCAGCAGCACCAAGAGGCATGCCGCAGATTGAAGTGACCTTTGACATTGACGCTAACGGTATCTTACATGTGAGCGCCAAAGATAAGGCCACAGGGAAAGAGAACAAAATCACTATTCAAGCCAGCTCAGGATTATCAGAGAGCGAAATCCAGCGCATGGTAAAAGATGCTGAGGACCATGCGGAAGAGGACCGTAAGAATCTTGAGAAGGTCAATGCTAAAAATGGACTTGAAGCGTTAATCCACAGTGTTGAAAAATCACTGAAAGACCATGGTGATAAAGTTTCTGCCGATGAGAAAGCCAAAATTGAAGCGGCCTTAAAAGAAGCACAAGAGGCTTTAACGCAAGAGGACGTTGAAGTGATGAAAGCCAAAAGTGAAGCGCTCTCTCAAGCGAGCTACACATTAGCTGAAAAAATGTATGCCTCAGAAAACACGGAAGCTAACCCATCAGGTGCTCAAGCCTCTGATGAGAAAACCGGTAAGGCTCATGAAAACGTGGTCGATGCAGAGTTTGAGGAAGTCAAAGACAAGAAGTAATCTTTAGCAAAAGGCTGGCCGGACGTGTCATTGATCAATGATCATTTACACCTCCGGCCCTTTCTACATTAAACAGAACGATTATTGACTATGAGTAAAAAAGACTATTACGAAGTACTTGGTGTGAATCGCGACGCCAGTGCGGAAGACATTAAAAAAGCTTACCGTAAATTGGCGATGAAGCATCACCCTGATCGTAATCCTGATAACCCTAAAGCTGAAGCATTATTTAAAGAAGCCAAAGAGGCCTATGAAATTCTCTCAGATGAAGACAAACGCGCAGCCTATGATCGCTTTGGCCATGCTGGGGTAGATCCCTCTCAAGGTGGTGGGCCTGGTGGCGCCGGCTTTGGTGGCATGGGAGGCTTCTCCGATGCCTTTGGCGATATTTTTGGTGATATCTTTGGTGGCGCCGGGGGTGGGCGTTCACGTCAAGGTGGTGTTTACCGCGGTGCTGATCTTCGTTACAACCTTGATATTACCCTCGAGCAGGCAGCACGAGGAACTGAAACGCAGATTCGTATCCCCACCATGGTGACCTGTGAGACCTGTCATGGTTCTGGCGCCAAAAAAGGAACCTCGCCCAGTACCTGCTCCACCTGTGGTGGTCAAGGTCAGGTACGTATGCAGCAAGGTTTCTTTTCCCTACAGCAAACCTGTCCAGTGTGTCATGGGTCAGGAAAAATCATTACCAACCCTTGCCAAGACTGTCATGGTTCAGGGCGCACTAAAAAGCACAAGACCCTATCAGTTAAAATCCCTGCAGGGGTTGATCATGGCGACCGTGTTCGTTTAGCTGGTGAAGGTGAGCATGGAGTGGCGGGAGGCCCGCCTGGTGATCTATACGTGGTAGTGCAAATTAGACCACACTCCGTGTTTGAGCGAGATGGGGCTGATCTACACTGTGAGATGCCAATTAGTTTTGCCACAGCCGCCTTAGGTGGAGAAATCGAAATTCCCACTTTAGATGGTCAAGCAAAATTAAAAATTCCCCCAGAAACCCAAACGGGACAGGTTTTTCGTTTACGCGGTAAGGGAATAAAACAATTGCGCGGCAGTGGCCATGGGGACCTCATGTGTCATGTGACTGTGGAAACTCCTGTGCGTCTTACCGAGGAACAAAAAGACTTACTGCGTCAATTGGAGGCAACCACACAGGGCAGCGATACCCATAGCCCCCGTGCCAAAACCTTCATGGACAAGGTCCGTGAGTTTTTTAATCCCAGCAACGAATAAATTATTGTCTTCGCCAACTGGTACCAGCGGGGGTGTCCTCAAGGATGACCCCCTTGGCCAATAGATAATCTCGAATCTCATCTGAACGCTGATAATTTCTCTCTAAGCGCGCTTGTTTACGCTCAACAATGGCAGCCTCAATCTGCTCATCGGTCAACCCTTCAGTGTCTATTCCATGGCTACCCTGCTGCAGCCACTTGCTGGGATCCTCAGTCAGTAAACCCAATAGACTTGCTAACTGTTTAAGTAACACCAGAAAAGCGCTGTCTTGAGTACGATTAAATTCACGGGCCAGCTGAAACAACACAGCCACAGCCTCAGGGGTGTTTAAATCATCGTTCATGGCCTCCTGAAAACGCTTGGCGTGTTCATTGTGCCAATCTATGGTCGTTGGAATGTTAAGGCTCTGACCTCTTAAGGCGGTATAGAGTGTTGTAAGTGCCGCTTTTGCATCATTGAGATGTTCATCGGTGTAATTAAGCGGGCTACGATAGTGGCCACGCAGTAGAAAGAAGCGAACAACCTCTGGCTGAAAAACCTTTAACACATCTTCAATGGTGAAAAAATTGCCCAGTGACTTGGACATTTTTTCGTCATTGACGCGTAAAAATCCGTTGTGCATCCAGACATTGACGAATTCATGGCCATGCGCCCCCTCTGACTGGGCAATTTCATTCTCATGATGGGGGAACTGAAGATCATGACCGCCACCATGAATATCAAAATGCTCACCCAAATAATGCTCACTCATTGCTGAGCACTCAATATGCCAACCAGGACGACCATTCCCCCAAGGCGACTCCCAGTAGGGCTCACCAGGTTTAGCAGCCTTCCATAGGACAAAATCCAAAGGATCTTTTTTATACTGATCTACCGCCACTCGCTCACCTGAACGCAGATCCTCAAGACTCTTGCCTGATAGCTTGCCATACCCCTTAAAGTCTCTTACTGAATAATAGACATCCTGATTCTCGCCCACATAAGCCAATTTCTTATCAATGAGCTGTGAGATTAATTGAATCATGCCGGGAATATGCTGTGTGGCCTTAGGCTCAACCGTGGGAGGCAGGACACCTAAAGCGGAGAGGTCAGCGTGCATTAAATCAATCATTCTTTCAGTGAGCGATTGAATACTTTCCTGGTTCTCATGGGCTCTGGCAATAATCTTGTCGTCAATATCAGTGATATTTCTCACGTAGGTGACTTGATACCCTAAAACAGTTAACCACCGAAAGAGCACATCAAAATTAACCAACATTCTGGCATGCCCCAAATGGCATCGATCATAAACGGTCATCCCACACACATACATACGTACCTGATGGGGGTGAATAGGAACAAACGTCTCTTTCTTTTTGGTTAAAGAATTGTGAAGGATAAGCATAGTCATTTGGTTAGTCGATTAGCGGCGATTTTAAGCCATTGGAAATAAACACAATTAATTGATATAATTAAAGATTATTCTAAATCCGAAAGTATACCACGATATGACACGAAGCCTCTCGACCCTTCTACTTTGTCTGGTGTCGTTAGCGCCACTTGCCTCATTGGCTGACAACACCCCCAAGACGGCCGGGACCCTTAGCAGTACCGCTGGTAAAACCGAAACACCGCAAGAGGCCACAGCACCAAGCTCCGCTCCTCCTGCCGGCTTCCCAGTGAACCCCATGAAAACGCTGCAGCCCTTAATGACTCAAAAACATTATGTAGAGGCCATTAAAGAAGCGAACCGTTATTTGAATATGGACTCACACAACGGGGAAGTGTTGTTTGTGAAAGCCCAAGCTTTAAGTGCTCTTAACCGAAATGATGAAGCCATCAGTGTGTTAGAAAACCTCACCGAAGTGGCTCCTGAAATGGCTACGCCCTATAACAATTTAGCAGCCCTTTATGCGCAAAAAGGTCGTCTGGACGATGCCAGAAAAATGCTCGAAATGGCAATTCAAATTCAACCTAACTACAGTACTGCCTTAGAAAACTTAGGGGATATTTACCTTGCTAAGGCAAAAGAAGTCTATAACAAAGCCATTAAAGAAAGTCCTAAAAGTAAAAGTCTTAAAAAGAAATTGTCCACCTTATCTAACTTGGAGTAAATATGGTCCGTCTTAAAACAAATCACGGTGATATCGTCATCGAACTTAACGCTGAAAAAGCCCCTAAAACCGTGGCCAATTTTCTTGCTTACGTGGAAGCTGGTTTTTATAACAACACCATTTTTCACCGTGTGATTGATGGTTTTATGATTCAAGGGGGTGGCTTTGAGCCAGGCATGAATCAAAAAGCCACCCAAGCCGCCATAGAAAACGAAGCGGCCAATGGCTTAACCAATGATGTCTACACCATTGCCATGGCCAGAACACCCAACCCACACTCCGCTACCGCTCAATTTTTTATTAACGTGGCCAATAACAGCTTTTTAAATTTCCGCTCAGCCACACCCGATGGATTTGGTTACTGCGTATTTGGTCGAGTCACCGAAGGTCAGGATGTGGTGGATGCCATAAAAAAAGTAGCTACAGGAAACCGCGCTGGCCACGCTGATGTACCAAAAGAAGATGTGGTCATTTTATCGGCAACGGCTGAATAGGAAAGGCCTCTCGTGCAGCACAGTCTCTTCATTTCAGATCTCCATTTGTCAGCCAAAACGCTTGCACTGCGTAAGCGTTTTTTTCAGTTTCTCGAAGGCCCTGCCCGAGAAGCTGAATCGCTGTACATTCTCGGTGATTTGTTTGAGACTTGGATTGGTGATGACGATATTGATTCTGCTGCCAATATTAAAATCGTAAACGCTTTAAAAGAACTCACTGACTCTGGCACAGCACTCTTTGTGATGCATGGGAATCGAGACTTTCTGCTTAGTCATGAGTTTGCCCAACGCACAGGGGCAACGCTTCTTAACGACCCAACCGATGTTATTCTCTATGGCGTGAGAACCATCCTCACTCACGGTGATCAACTGTGCACAGAGGATGTGGAGTATCAGCAGTGGCGTAAACAGGTTCGCTCGCCACAATGGCAAAAACAAGTGCTGGCTTTGCCTATTGAACAAAGACGCAAAATGGCAAGTGATGCCACCAGCATGAGCGCTGACTCGAAGAAAAAGAAAAGTATGGACATCATGGATGTATCAACTGCCGCCGTGATGGAGTTAATACGCAAAAACGACTACCCCCGTATTATTCACGGCCACACCCATCGCCCTGCTCGGCATGTGTATCACATTGATGATCACACCTCCGAGAGATGGGTATTAACGGATTGGAATAATCAAAAAGCCGGCTATCTTTACTGCGACCGTGATGGCTGCAGAGCCATCACGTTCTAGTTAAGTTAACGCCTTAATCCCAGGATAAGGCACCGCCCGTCTGATACTCAGTGACTCGTGTTTCAAAGAAGTTTTTCTCTTTTTTAAGATCAATCATTTCACTCATCCAAGGGAAAGGATTGGTGGCTCCTGGAAACAAGGGATCAATGCCAATTTGTTGTAAGCGGCGGTTTGAAATAAAGCGCAAATACTCTTTGAACATCTGAGCATTTAATCCCAATACCCCTCTTGGCATGGTGTCTTCTGCGTATTGGTATTCTAATTGGACAGCCTTTTGCATTAATTCTTTCACTTGATTTTTAAATGCCTCAGTCCACAGATGGGGATTTTCAAGTTTGATGGTGTTAATAAGATCAACACCAAAGTTACAATGCATCGACTCGTCTCTTAAAATATATTGATACTGCTCAGCGGCACCTTGCATTTTATTAAGACGGCCCAAAGCTAAAATTTGGACAAAGCCAACATAAAAGAAAAGACCTTCCATCATGCAGGCAAAGACGATTAAGGACAACAACAGTTGTTGGTCGGCTTCAGGGGTTCCAGTTTTAAAATTGGGATCTGTTAAGGTTTCAATAAAGGGAATGAGAAACTGATCCTTTTCACGAATACTGGACACCTCATGATAGGCGTTAAAAATTTCAGATTCATCAAGACCTAAACTCTCAACGATATATTGGTAAGCGTGAGTGTGAATAGCCTCTTCAAAGGCTTGTCTTAATAAATACTGTCTGCATTCAGGCGCGGTAATGTGGCGATAGGTACCCAGCACAATATTGTTGGCAGCCAGTGAATCCGCTGTCACAAAAAAACCAAGATTGCGCTTCACTATCAGTTTTTCATCCTCAGAGAGAACTCCGTTTTCTTTCCACTGAGCAATATCACGACTCATGGAAATTTCCTGTGGCATCCAATGGTTTGCGCAACCTGCTAAATACTTCTCCCAAGCCCAGTGATACTTAAAGGGGACCAATTGATTGACGTCAGTGGCACCATTAATGGCTCTTTTTTCAGCAGCCATGACGCGGCCATTATGTTCCGATTGATTGGCTGGGTTCTTCAAATCACTGGCAACCGATGAACTTGTTGTCTCAGGTTTAACTCTATTGAGATTCGATTCTTGACTCTCTTCGGCAATCACTTCATCAAATACAAGCATGTTTTTTCCTTTTTTAAATTAAATTATTGTTATTGGCAAGCTTCACAGGTGGGATCGTCGATTAAACATTGTTTAACCTCACTCTCCACCGGTTGAATTTTAACTGCATTAAGCTCCCCTCCTTGACCTGTGGATTTCTCAGCGGCACTTGCCCCAAGAGAGCGCAGATAGTAGGTGGTCTTAAGCCCTCTGAGCCAAGCTAAGAAATAAATCTCATTGAGTTTTTTGCCACTGGGGGTGGCAAAATACAAGTTCAAGGATTGCGCTTGATCAATCCATTTTTGACGTCTTGCCGCTGCCTCAATTAACCACTGAGGATCCACTTCAAAGGCCGTGGCATAAAGCGCTTTTAATGATGCTGGAATTCTCTCAATTTGACTCAGTGAGCCATCAAAATATTTAATATCGGCAATCATCGCCTCGTCCCATAAATGAATGGCTTTTAAATCTTTTACCAAAGACTCATTCACAATGGTGAACTCTCCGGACAAATTGGATTTAACGTAGAGGTTTTGATAATCAGGTTCAATACTGGCGGATACCCCAACAATATTTGAGATAGTCGCCGTAGGAGCAATGGCAACACAGTTAGAATTGCGCATACCATACTGCTTAATGTTTTGACGCAGTGCCTGCCAATCAAGGCGAGTGGTGCGGTCCACATCCAAATACCCTCCACGCTCTTCCTCAAGCTTGGCCAGCGTATCTAGCGGCAAAATACCTTGATCCCATAAACTTCCCTTAAAGCTTGAGTAAGCGCCTCTCTCACGGGCAAGTTCTGTGGAGGCTTGGTAAGCGTAATAACAAACGTATTCCATGGTGATGTCGGCAAGTTCTACCGCTTGCTCTGAGGCGTAGGGTACGCGCATGGCATGGAGCATGTCTTGAAAACCCATGATCCCCAATCCCACAGGACGATGCCGCACATTGGAGTTACGGGCTTTGGCTACAGCATAGAAATTAATATCAATCACATTGTCCAGCATACGCATGGCTGTTTTAACGGTTTTACGCAGTTTCTCTTCGTCAATCACATAACTGCCATTCACCTCTTTAATGTGATGGAGCAAATTCACTGATCCCAAATTGCATACAGCCGTTTCCGTGTTAGAGGTATTTAACGTGATCTCAGTACAAAGGTTAGAGCTGTGGACCACCCCCACATGTTGTTGCGGCGAGCGAATATTGCAAGGATCTTTAAAAGTAATCCATGGATGGCCTGTTTCAAAGAGCATGGAGAGCATTCTTCTCCACAACTGTAGGGCAGGTATTTTTTTAAACAGTGTAATCTCACCATTGTCGATTTTGCGCTCATAGCGAAGGTAAGCCTCTTCAAAGGCTTTACCGTATTTGTCATGCAAATCTGGCACATCAGAGGGAGAAAACAAGGTCCAATCCTGATTCTTATCCACCCGCTTCATAAACAGATCAGGAATCCAATTGGCTGTGTTCATGTCATGGGTACGACGGCGATCATCCCCAGTGTTCTTCCGTAAATCTAAAAACTCTTCTATATCCAAATGCCATGTTTCAAGGTAGCCACACACCGCCCCCTTTCTCTTTCCACCTTGGTTAACCGCCACCGCCGTATCATTTACCACTTTCAAGAAAGGAATCACCCCCTGGCTCTTACCATTGGTGCCTTTAATTCTTGATGAAAGCGCCCGAACAGGAGTCCAGTCGTTACCTAAACCGCCTGCGTATTTTTGCAGTAGTGCGTTTTCTTTAATATTCTCAAAAATACTATTGAGATCATCATCCACAGTGGTCAAGTAACAAGAGGACAACTGGGAATGAAGAGTCCCGCTATTAAATAAGGTTGGTGTTGAACTCATGAAATCAAAGGAAGACAGCAGTTGATAAAACTCAATGGCTTTATCTTCACGGTTAATTTCCTGCAGAGCCAAGCCCATGGCCACGCGCATAAAAAAGATTTGAGGCAATTCAATCCTCACTTCATTAATGTGCAGAAAGTAACGGTCATATAAGGTTTGTAAGCCTAAATAACCAAACTGCAAGTCTTTTTTAGTATCAAGGGCATTGGCGAGTTGCTCTAAGTTGAATTCAGCCAACTGCTGGTCCAATAAGCCAGCTTCAATCCCTTTTTTGATAAATTGCGGGAAGTAGTGTCGTGTTGCCTCCTCAACGCCTTGGTAAGAGAGATTCTGACCTAGAATTTCACGTTGTATCTGCTTTAACAACAAACGCGCTGTCACATAGTTATATTGAGGTTCTCTCTCAATCAAGCTTCTTGAGGACATGACTAACGCTTTTTCTAGTTCAGCGTAGCTAATCCCATCATATAAATCACGTAAAGTTTGGCTAACAATGAGCGATGGATCCACATCATTTAGGCCCACGCAGGCTTCTTTCACCCATTGTTCTAACCAATTCACATCAAGCGCTGTCAGGGTATTGCCATCTTTAATATGGATTTGAACATCATGCTGTGTCTGTTGGGTTTTCGCTCTCTCTTGCGCACGTTTTTCACGATAGAGCACATAAGCACGAGCCACATCATGCTCACCAGAACGCATTAAGGCCAATTCAACCTGATCTTGAATCGTCTCAATATGGACGGTGCCACCCAAAGGTTGGCGTCTTATCAATGTGGAAACCACTTGTTCAGTGAGGTATTTACATTGCTCTCTCACCGCAGTCGAGAGTTGCGCGGAATCCCCGTGGACAGCCATAAATGCCTTCTGTACGGCAACGGTAATTTTATCCGCCTGAAAAGTCACCACATCCCCTGAACGTCTAACAACCTGATAGAGCTGGGCTGCGTGTTCGAGTGCAGTGTCTTGTGAATGAGTTGTGTCCATTAAGCCTCCCTTAGGGGGCAGTGATGGCAATGGTTTTTGCGTTTGCAAACAAAGGAATAAAGTTAAGTTTTATTCAACCAGAGGTCACCCCGCCTCAATTGTGTTGTGTAAAGTTTTTAACGGCAGGTCTCCTGGCTTTTGGCTTATCGTACTTTGCTAACCTTCCCAGAATGCATCCAGTGGTATTGAATAGAACAAAGTACTAACCAACTACAGTTGCGGGGGCAGCTAAGGCATCACACCTTATTCCCTTTTAATCATAAGAACATTCTTACGAACCGTTAAGTGTATTAGACACAAGATTAGGGGGTTATGTCAACTGAAAAACACTATATATAGTGCTTTTTTTATTACAGTTTGGTTAAAAATGACAGGATGTAAGTATCCATGAAAGACGCATGTGGCTTGAGAAGCAAGATATCCAAGTCCTTAGAGGGACTTAATCCAGTCCTCGACTTAAATCTGTTTGGATATCGGTTAAGGATTCTAATCCCACTGACACTCTAATCAACCCGTCGCTAATGCCTGCCTTAATGCGTGCTTCAGCACTGATTCTGCCATGGGTTGTAGTGGCGGGATGGGTAATCGTTGTTTTGGTGTCACCCAAATTACCGGTTATTGAAATCAGCTGAGTGGCGTCTATAACCTGCCAAGCTTTTTCTTGGCCTCCTTTCACTTCAAAGCTCACCACAGCACCACCATGGGTTTGTTGGCGTTGCGCAAGCTCATACTGAGGATGGGAAGGTAAACCCGGATGATAAACGCGAGTCACTTTGGGATGAGAGGATAACCACTGAGCTAGCTGTAGAGCTGATTGTGATTGTGCCTCAACACGTAACTTTAAGGTCTCTAAACCCTTCAATAAAATCCACGCATTAAAAGCACTAAGACTGGGTCCTGCGGTTCTTAAGAAAGAATAAATTCCCTCTTTAAGTAGCGCTTCCTTGCCCACAATCGCGCCACCTAACACACGGCCTTGTCCATCAATATATTTTGTCGCAGAGTGAATAACAATATCAGCGCCTAACAATAAAGGTCTTTGCAAAATAGGGGTACAAAAACAATTGTCTACCACCAGACAAACATTGGCATTTTTACTGACCTCAGATAGCGCCTGAATATCCACCAATTCCATTGTGGGGTTTGACGGCGTTTCAAGATAAAAGAGTTTTGTATTCTTTTGAATAGCCTGTTTCCATGCCTCAATATCTGATAAAGGGACAAACGTATACTCAATACCAAAGCGCGCAAGGATTGTTGTAAATAACTGAACTGCCGCACCAAAAATACTCTGCGATACGACAATATGGTCCCCCGCCTTCAATAACCCCATCATGGTGGTTAAGATAGCGGACATCCCACTTGCCGTCGCAATGGCGCACTCCCCACCTTCCATAACCGCTAAGCGCTCTTGAAACGCCGTCACAGTGGGATTGGTAAAGCGAGAATAAATGTACCCTGGCTCTCTATTTTGAAAACGATCAGCGGCCTGTTGGGCGCTGTCAAACACATAACTTGAAGTTAAAAATAAGGCTTCAGCATGCTCATTAAATTCAGTACGATGTATGCCTGAACGAATCGCCAGGGTTTCTAAATCAAAGGATTGGCTCATTTCACTATACTGCCTCAGCGTGAGTTAAATTCAAATCCAATTGATTGATCTTTTGCTGAGCATGGGTTTCACCATCTTTTCTGGCGGATTCAATTTTAGCCAGATACTCGGGTGTAACATCATCGGTGATGTAGCAACCATCAAAACACGAGCAATCAAATCGATCAATGTTCTTCGCCTGAGATTTTACATCTCTGATTAAATCGTCTAAATCTTGGTAAAACACCTTATCCGCTCCAATTTCCATGGCGATCTCATCATCAGAGCGTCCAGTGGCAAGCAGTTCTGCTCGGCTTGGCATATCAATACCATAGACATTAGGAAAACGAACGGGAGGAGCGGCTGAGGCAAAATACACTTGTCGCGCACCACAGTCTCTTGCCATCTGGACGATTTCACGACTGGTGGTTCCGCGGACAATCGAATCATCTACCAACAATACATTCTTTCCCTCAAACTCCATCCCAATGGCATTGAGTTTTTGACGAACCGATTTTTTTCTCTCTGCCTGCCCAGGCATAATAAACGTGCGGCCAATATAGCGGTTTTTAATGAACCCTTCACGATAAGGGACTCCCAGTTTTTGTGCTAACTGCAAAGCACTGGGACGACTGGTGTCTGGAATGGGAATGACCACATCAATATGCAGATGAGGAACTGACTTTTGAATTTTATCGCCTAAACTCTCCCCCATTTTTAATCGGGTTTCATAGACTGAGACTCCATCAATCACAGAGTCCGGGCGAGCGAGATAAACATATTCAAAAATACAAGGAGATTTAACGGGGTTCAACGCACATTGATGGTGATGCAACTGACCACTCTCATCAATAAAAATCGCTTCACCAGGCTCCACATCGCGTACCAATTTAAAGCCCAAGGCATCTAAGGCCACGCTCTCTGAAGCCACTATATATTCAGGACCTTTGTCAGTCATGTGTGTGCCTATGACTAAGGGACGAATACCAAAAGGATCTCTAAAGGCCAATAGTCCGTGACCTGCAATCAGCGCCACGGCGGCATAAGCTCCACGGCAACGGCGATGAACACCTGCCACGGCATTAAAAATATCGATAGGGGTTAAACGACTGCTTCTCGTCACCCCATCAAGTTCATGGGCCAGCACATTAAGCAGCACTTCGGAATCTGAATTGGTATTTACGTGACGTCTATCTTGGGCAAACAAATCTTCTTTCAATTCATCGGCATTGGTTAAATTGCCGTTATGTCCCAAAACAATGCCAAAGGGAGAATTCACATAAAAAGGTTGTGCTTCAGCGGAGGATTTTGCAGAACCTGCAGTAGGATAGCGACAGTGACCAATGCCAATGTTACCGGTCAAACTTCTCATGTCTCTGGTACGAAAAACATCACGTACCAAACCCAATCCTTTGTGCATGTGAAAGGTGCTGCCATCTGCGGTAGCAATCCCTGCTGCATCTTGGCCACGGTGCTGAAGGAGCTGCAAACCATCGTAGAGCAACTGGTTAACTGGCGTTTTCGCAACAATACCCACTATTCCACACATACCAAATCACGCTCCGAAGATTAATCTTTGAGAGTTAATATTCTACTCTACCTGAATGCTTTACGCGCTAAAAATGAAAAAATTGAGCCACATCCTGGGGCAGGTAAGGTTTTAAATAAGACACTCCCCACAAGCCAGCCTTAATGCTTGGAGAACGCTGCCAATCTGCCTGTTGTGGCAGTAAGGTGAAACCTGCTAATACAATTAAAACGATAAATAACAAGTAGCCGCGTATTAAACCAAAGCTCGCACCGAGGAGTCGGTTAAGTGAACTTAGTCCTGTTTTTTCAACCGCAAAATTAAGCATTGAGGCGAGTATGGCCCCGACAATCAAGACCACTATAAAGACACCCACATAGGCACTTACCAACCGAAAACTGGGGTTATCAATCCAACGGGTTAGATAAACGGCCAGTATTGGACTTAAAAATTTAGCCGCAATAAACGCACACACCCATCCTGCCACCCCCATCACCTCTTTCACCATGCCACGAAAGAGACCAAAGAGGGTCGACAAGCCAATCAAAGCCATGGCCACATAATCAATCCAGTTAAGATGCTCAACACTCATCAGTGATGCTCCTTAACTAAAGTGGGAAAGCCTGCATCCTGTAATTGTTTTTTTGTTTTGTGTAGTTTGTCGTTGCTGGTAAATGGCCCCGCATAAACTCGGTAACGCCACTTGTGATTAACCAATATTTTTTCTATTTTGGCATGGCTCCCTCGGCCTTTCACTTCCTTTACCAAGGTTTTAGCGCGTGCTTCTTCTGCGAAGAGACCAAGTTGTAAAATCCGATTGGTCGCGGCAGGTTTACTTTTATCGCTCTCAGCAACTGGCTTTTTTTTCTCCGCCTGCGGTGCAGGTGTTACCAATGGGTCAGCAGCAGTGGATGAGGGCGTTGCTTCCGCTGTTTTGACTGGTCTGATTATCTGATTTTGCTGAGCCTCTGCCACTGATGCCTTAGGGCCCGGCACTGTTGGGTTACCTGTGGCGGCTTTATCATTTTTTGTTGTTGGAGATGAATTGGGCGAAGTCGCGTTTAAGTTATTGACTGCGCTCAATGGTGCATTCGCCACCACAGTGCCCTTAGACACCGATGCAGTCATTGCCTGAGAGCTT
>JAGXAW010000020.1 GCA_018971415.1 Betaproteobacteria bacterium | reverse complement strand
TAAACCCATTCTAATACCGCGGCGCAATAAGATGGGTAAAAATTTGTGAATAAATATTCTTTTTTTGTTAAGAAATTCTTATACATCATACCCATCTATTCCAAAATTCAAATAAAAAAGGGGCAGATAAACCACCCCCCTTAAAGAACTACCTAACCTCTTGTTATTATTGTTATAAGTGAATTTATTTTAACCGTACTATCTTACACAGTGCATATCACATCCTGTTACACCAACCACATCCTCAAGGTTAAAAGGAGAAGAATGTGGGAGTAAATGATAGGCCGGCATGGTATTTTTCCAAAAAGCCACAATACTATGTTGCTGCGCAGCATCCAGATCACCTAAAAATAACTGTGTTCGTGCTAGCGCATAATGTGCTCTTCTTTCAAAATCATCCATCACATTGATTTGCGCTTGGATGAGATGCTTATCATCCACATTTAATTTACTATCTGAATTGACCTGGGGAACTTGACTTAGTTCAATCATGCTATTTGACCACATGTTCCACATAGCATATTGATAGGGTCTTAAATGAAGCTCTTGCTCAAGTTGATGGATGGACGCTGAGAGTGAAGCCTGATTAATCGGTTGAATGTTTATTTCTTGATTGATTGATGCTGCCTGAGAAACAGAATAAAAAGAAAAACCAACTAGTGAAGATACAACTATTTTTATTAGCCTATTCATATCCGTTGACCTCATAGATTAAACTCAATCTAATAGATCATATTATTTAACGTTTGTTCCTAAATTTCAATATCAAATTGTATATTTAATTCATTTTTTACTTCCAATGCCCCACCCAGCACAGAAAATGGTTTGATACCAAACTGAGTTTGGGTAATGGCTGTCTGTCCTGTGAGATGGACATGGCCGTCCTTACTGATCGCGTGGTAAGCAATAATTTTACGTTGTGACACGCCATGTAAATTAATCACTAACCCCACAAAGCCCGGATTATCTTTCAACTTTTGTGCATGAATTGTTACCAAAGGATATTGGTCAGCAAACAACACTTTATTGAGCATATTGCTTCGCGTACCCTTGATCGCTCCCTCCGAAATCCCTAAGGGTAAGTGCATCATAGCCCGGTAATTCTCTTCGTCCACTGCCATGTTGTTAAGCTCAAAACTAAAATCCCCCACTCCCTTTGTGTCATCCACCGCCCCTATCAAATCATGAACCACCACGACATGATCGTGACCTATAGGAGCCAGAGACCCACCTTTAAAAACACTGACCAAAATATAAGAGTGTTGTGTATTAACCCACAAAACCTTATCGCCACTCCTCTGCCAGTGCTGATAGAGTTGCTTATTAAATCCTTTAAAAGGTCGAGAGCCCGCGACCTCTTGTTGATTGGTGGGTGATGTCTCCATTAAAGAGGAGCAACCCGTAAGCCATAACACAATGCTTAGCCAGACAATAAAGCGCATAGGTGTTCTCCATGATTTAGCGTATTATGAGACAACTCTATTCATAATACGGTTTTACGAATGTCCATGCACGACAACCATCATTACGAAGACAAATTGCAAGAATTGCAAATAGAACTGGTTAAATTTCAACGCCATTTAATTAAAAGTAATCAAAAAATTCTGGTTATCTTAGAAGGACGCGATGCGGCAGGCAAGGATGGTGCTATCAAGCGCATAACCGAACATTTAAGCCCAAGGGACACGCGTGTAGTGGCGTTGAACAAACCCTCTAATCGCGAAGAACAACAATGGTATTTTCAACGCTATGTTGCGCACCTGCCTGGCCCAGCGGAATTCGTTTTATTTAACCGTAGTTGGTACAACCGGGCAGGCGTTGAGCCGGTCATGGGGTTTTGTAGTCATCATGAACATGAAGAATTCTTAACCACCGTGCCTGATTTTGAAAACATGATAGTGCGCTCTGGCATAAAATTACTCAAATACTATCTAAATATTTCCAAAGAAGAACAACAGCGAAGAATGATTGAAAGGCATAACAATCCTCTCAAGCAATGGAAAGTGAGTCCTATTGACGATATGGCCCTATCAAAATGGAAGGAATACAGTCAGGCGCGAGACAGTATGTTGTCTAGAACTCATCATGCTTTAGCCCCTTGGACTGTCATTCACTCTGATGACAAGAAAACTGCTCGGCTTAATTTAATTCGTCATCTCTTAAAATCCTTAGACTTCCCCGAAAAAAACCATTCAATTTTACTCACTGATCCCACCGTTGTTCGTGAGTGGCCAATTGGCGAGGCCATCGATCTAAAGGATTAATTGTTTTTCGTTGGTTGGCGTGAGGTAAGCCAACCGATAAAAGACAATAAAGAGAGTCCTATCCCAATTGATAAAATACCCACTATTTCAGGTATTTTAAATGTCTCATTGAGAATGAATCGAGATGACAAGATGGCAATCACAGGGGTACCAAGGACTGATAAACTGGCTTCCCAGGCTGGGACTCTGTCCAGAATATAAATCCAAAGCCACCAACAAAGTCCTGTGCTGGTGACTGACATAAAGGTCAATAAATAAACATAATGAAGTGACCACTGTGTGGAACCCTCTGGTACTACCAGCGCCAGTAATGTCAACGGAAAAGCGCCCACCACCATTTGCCAAGTTGTTAAGTTAATCAAGTCAACTTGGCTTTTTTGACGCAATAATTTCACTTGAATGGTACCAACAGACCAACAGAGTGCAGCCAAAATACCCAAAAGCTTACTTAAGGCAGTGGCCTGCATATTCCAAGGTTCGATAATCAACAATAGTCCAAAAAGCGTCAGTCCCGCAGCCAACCACTGAGCCCCTTTAATCATTTCACCCAAGAAAATTCGCGCTAAAACCAAGGTCCAAATGGGCATGGTAAAAATCAATACTGAGGTTTTTCCGGGCCCCCCTTCAACCAGCGCCCAGGTCTGTAGTGCCATAAAGCCTGCCACTTGCACTAAACCGATTAGGATTGTGGCACGCGGCTCAGCACACCTTAAGGGACGACCTGTTAACTTAAGTAAAACAAACAAGGCCAAAGCACCGCCAATACAGCGTTGAGCGGCAAAGGCAAAGGGTGGCGCTAGACTTAAGGCCTGTTTGGCTAAAACCCATGTATAACCCCAAATACTGGACAACAGAATTAACGCCACAATGGGAAACCAGGAACGCTGTGTCATAACCACCTGCTTTGTAAATTCAATGATATTACCATTTTTCAGTGTTGATTGATGTCATCAACTTGTCATATTGTTCTGAAAAAATAGAAAAAAATAAGAGGACAATATGCCAAAACAAGAACAATTGATAAACGGTTTTGAAAGTCAAACCATTACCCTGAATCCAGACATTGCTATTGGTGAAGTGCGTTACGATACGGATGATGAATCGTTAGACGAAATGTACGCCATTCCCGATACTGAGCTTGATGATTTCTCGCGCGGCGGCAAATAATCCCGCTGTTTTACCCTAGGACCATACTGAAGCCTGGTTTTCACACACGCTGAACAGCGATAAGTTCCCATACGTCTTGTTCCAACCACAAATAGGCTACGACAGACACGACAACACTGCGCTTTCAATTGCTCAGAATCCAATAACTTTATTAGCCACCAGGCTCTGTCAAAGGTTAAGGTTTTTTTCAAACCAGTATGCTGCCAACTGCTACTCCAAAGCCGATAAGCGAGTAACAAATTGGCTATCCGCAAGTCATGATCCCGATCATTAACACTCATGTAGTACTGTAAAAAAAGAGAAGACTGTAACTGATTGGTTCCCACAAGATACCAATCAAGCGATGAGGGAATGGGACCTCGGGATGGGTGTTCACCCGTGCTATCTAAATAAAATTTACGTAATAACCATGGAGATATATCAGTTAATTCACTGACCACGGGAACACGTGCACCCACTGAGAATAGCTCTTGCACGTATTGATAACGTCCTAACTCAGTTTGCAAGTCGCGATTAGTAGCCATGGCGCATTTCCTTCTCACCGATTAACATGGCTTGGGCAAGCGCAACAGGCTCGCCACCGGCATAGTGACTTAACTCTTGCCATACTCTTGGGTTTTTCCATCTAAGACCTACCAGTAATACAGGCGTTGAAACCAGTTGACGAATCTCTTTGACAGATAATTTTAAAATAGTCTGAGCTACCTCGCGCTGGATACCTAATTCGTATAACGCACGATCAAAATTCTCTCTTAACATCTCCCTAGCAAGACCCAACATTTCCGTATTTAAATCCACCATTGAACGCTCATAGCCATCCATCACCCTCTCCTTGAATTAGTATGGTGTTGCGACTGTATCAAGAGTGCGGCTTTATGCAAGCCAGAGATTGAAGGAAAAAACCTGCCAAGAGAGAAAAGCCTATTAAGACGCCATTGGCTTAATGCATCACAGGATTATTGTCAGGATAAATCAGGACAATAATCCCATGCGGTTTAAGACATAAAAGGACAATTATTAAATTTTAGGAAGGGTCACACCGCGCTGGCCTTGATATTTCCCACCACGGTCTTTGTATGAGGTTTCGCAGACCTCATCTGATTCAAAAAATAGAACTTGCGCGACGCCCTCGTTTGCATAAATTTTTGCTGGCAGAGGGGTAGTATTAGAAAATTCCAATGTGACATACCCCTCCCACTCAGGTTCAAAGGGCGTTACATTGACAATGATTCCACAGCGGGCATAAGTGGACTTACCCAAACACACGGTGAGGACATTTCGTGGAATTCTAAAGTATTCCACGGTCCTCGCCAGGGCAAAGGAGTTTGGTGGAATAATACACACTGGTGCTTTAACATCCACAAAAGAATTGGCATCAAAGTTTTTGGGGTCAACAATGGTGGAATTAATATTGGTAAATAATTTAAATTCATCAGAGCAACGAATGTCGTAGCCGTAACTCGAGGTACCATAGGATACAATACGCTGACCATTTAACTCTTTTACCTGATTAGGTTCAAAGGGTTCAATCATGCCATGTTCAGCTGCCATGCGTTTAATCCAACGATCTGATTTTATACTCATAACTCAATACTCTCTTTACGTTTTTTGAATCACTATTTTAGGGAATCGGTTGGTTTTGTCTTCCGCTTTTTGGGCAATTTTAAACGCCACCTTTCTGGCAATAGCACGGTAGTGACTCGCTATATCGCCCTCAGGATCGGCCACCACGGAGGGTTTACCTGCATCTGTTTGCTGACGAATACGGATATCCAAAGGTAAGGAGCCCAACATTTCAGAACCAAAGTCCTTAACCATTTTACTGGCACCACCTGCTCCAAAAATAGCCTCCTCGTGACCACAGTTACTGCAAATATGAGTACTCATGTTTTCAACCACACCAAAAATAGGCACGCCTACTTTTTCAAACATACGAAAACCTTTTCTGGCATCAAGAAGTGCAATGTCTTGCGGCGTTGTCACAATTACTGCCCCAGTGACAGGAACCTTTTGTGCCAGCGTCAACTGAACATCTCCCGTACCAGGGGGCATGTCAACGATGAGATAATCCACGTTATCCCAGGCGGTATCACGAATTAATTGCTCTAAGGCTTGAGTGACCATAGGTCCACGCCAAACCATCGGCTGATCAGGATCGATCAAATAACCTACCGACATGGTTTGTAAGCCATAGTTAGTCAACGGACGCATGCGCCGTCCATCTTCATGACTGGTGGGTTTATCGTCAATACCCAGCATGGTGGGTTGTGAAGGGCCATAGATATCGGCATCAAGAATGGCTACCTGCGCTCCTTCATCTTGCAACGCCAGTGCCAGGTTAACGGCGGTGGTTGACTTACCCACCCCTCCCTTGCCAGAGGCAATGGCAATAATATTCTTGATTCCGTCTAAAGGTTTCAAGGCACCTTGAACCGTGTGCGTGGCAATTTTCCAGGTCACTTTTACCGTGGGAACTGGTGAATCCGCTAAGGATTTCACTGCCTTTTGAACGAGCTGAACCAAATCATCCGTTAAACGTTTTGCTGGATAGCCCACTTCTAAATGGATTGTTAAAGTATGATCAGACAAGTTAACGGCCTTCACAGCCTTTTCTTGACCAAAGGTTTTTAAGGTAAATGGATCTGTTAAACCATTTAAGAGTGTTTCAATGCGTTGCGTATCCATAGAACTGCACCTAAAAATCATCAATAAAAGAGGACTATTATAGTCCCAATATGGCAAATGGTCAGGACCTTGTTAAACTATAGGTTTTAATTACCGCAAAAGTAGATATTTTTTATGCCAAGAACAATGATTGTAACCAGCGCCCTACCCTATGCTAATGGCAGTATTCATCTTGGGCATATGGTCGAACATATCCAAACTGATATATGGGTCAGACACCAACGCATGAGCGGTCATACCGTACATTATATTTGCGCGGATGACACTCACGGTACTCCGGTTATGCTGGCAGCCAATCAACTGGGCATTACTCCCGAACAAATGATTGATAAAGCCCGACAGGAACACATGAAGGACTTTACAGGTTTTTTAATTGATCACGATTTGTACTACAGTACCCACACCCCCGAAACCGAGGCTTACGCTAAAAGCATTTATGTGACGCTGCGCGATAAGGGACTGATTGACGTTAAGTCCATTGAACAACTTTATGATCCTCAAAAGGAGATGTTCTTACCTGATCGGTTTATTAAGGGAGAGTGCCCGCGTTGTCACGCTAAGGATCAATATGGGGATAATTGTGAGGTGTGTGGCGCCTCTTATAGTCCAACGGAATTAATCAATCCCGTATCTGCAGTCTCTGGTACAACCCCGGTTAAAAAAACCTCAGAACATTATTTTTTTAAACTCAAAGAATGTGAATCTTTTTTAAAAGAGTGGACCCACTCAGGAACGATTCCTGCGGAGGCTGCTAACAAACTTGATGAATGGTTTAAAAGTGGTTTAACTGACTGGGACATTTCAAGAGATAAACCCTACTTTGGTTTTGAAATCCCCGATGCCCCAGGTAAATATTTTTATGTTTGGCTTGATGCGCCCATCGGCTACATTGGGACTTTTAAAAAATTGGCCGATACCAAGGGACTCCCTTTTGAAGAATATTGGAAGAGCGATGCACAAACAGAGCTTTACCATTTTATCGGTAAAGATATTTTGTATTTTCACTCTCTCTTTTGGCCAGCCATGCTGCATGCAGCTAACTTAAGAACCCCAACACAATTATTTGTCCATGGCTTTTTAACTGTTAACGGACAAAAAATGTCAAAGAGCCGCGGTTCGTTCATCACTGCGCAAAGCTATCTCAAACACCTTAATCCAGAGTTTTTACGCTACTATTTTGCGGCCAAAATGAACAGCTCCATGGATGATATCGATCTTAATTTAGACGACTTTATGAACCGGGTGAATAGCGATCTTGTCGGTAAATTTATCAATATTGCTAGCCGCACTTCAGGATTTGTTACCAAACGTTTTGATGGTAAGTTAGCCACTTCATTTGATGCAGAAGCACTGCCTATTATTGAACGTTTTTATAAAGATGCCGCTATAATTAAATCACTGTATGACGAGCGTGAATTTGCTAAAGCCATCCGCGAAATCATGGCCTTGGCAGATTTAGCCAATCAATATGTGGACCAACAAAAACCTTGGGAGCTGGCAAAGGATGAAGCCCGTTCACAACAGTTGCACATGGTCTGTACGTCATGCTTAGAAATGTTCCGTTGTTTAAGTATTTATCTTAAGCCCGTCCTGCCTAAACTCATCCAACAGGTAGAAACCTTTCTTAAACTCTCACCCCTGTCATGGAAGCACTTAGATAAAAAGTTTGCGATTAATGCCAGCGAGATTTTACCTTATCATCATTTAATCGGACGGGTGGATATCAAGCAAATTGAACAATTACTCTCTGACAGTAAAAACAATTTAAGCGATAAGAAAAACCAAGAGAATCACTTTGCCCCACTGGCCGAAACCATTGGTATTGATGACTTTACCAAGATTGATTTACGCGTTGCTAAAATCATTGATGCGGTAAGCATTCCAGAGGCTGACAAATTATTAAAGCTCACCTTAGATTTGGGTTTTGAACAACGCACCGTCTTTGCTGGTATTAAAAGCCAATATCAAGCTGAACAACTGATTGGCAGACTTACCGTGATGGTCGCTAACCTGAGTCCCAGAAAAATGCGCTTTGGAGAGTCTCAAGGTATGGTTCTTGCCGCCGGTGATGGTAATGGTATTTACTTACTGAGTCCGGACAGTGGCGCTAAACCTGGTATGAGAATTAAATAATTAGCGATAACGGATACGTAAGCGTCCTTCACTAAGCGGGCGAGTTAAGTGGCTTAAAAAATCCTCTGTCAGAGTAATAGGTGGCAGGTGTATTTCTGCGCTTGCTTGCCTATTGTGGTAATGCACCACCACGGGTGTAGACCCTGGTTGTGGGGCTTTTCTGAGTAATTGAATGAGATCCATGTCAGAGGTCCCGTCGATTTTTACAATCAATGCTTTGGCATGCATTTGCCGGGCTTCACTTAAAGTAAAAACCGATTCAGCGGTAATTCTTATGCCTTGTGTAAAGTTATCCAGGGTGGCTTTACCATGAATCACCAAGACCTGATCTTCTTTAAGAAGCGGTCTTGCCTCTTCAAAAAGTTCGTTAAAGAAGGTGACTTCAACCCGTGCTGTAGCATCATCCAGCACAATCACCCCCATGCGACCACGACGGGTTTGCTGAATTCTTGTACTCACCACAATACCCGCAATTCTCACCAGCTCATTGTGAGGGACGAGATCACTTAACGAGCGATCAACCAATTGAGACAGTTCTTGACGGTAGGCGCTAAATGGATGGCCACTAAAATAAAATCCCAAGACGGCTTTCTCATAGGCCAGTTGCTGATTAACAGGCCAAGGTGCAGAGGGTTCAACCGCCAGAGAGTCCACAATGACACTCTCATCTACCGCACCAAATAAAGCTCCTTGATGGCTGTTGTTAGCGGCCTGTTCGGATAACTCAAAAGCAGGCTCAATCGCTTTGAATAGGGTTGAACGTTCCTCTTGAGTGAAATCAAAGGCCCCTGCCTTCACTAAGGCTTCGACAACCCGACGGTTGACGATGCGCTTATCCGTTCTTAAACAAAAATCCAATAAGCTTTTGAAAGGTCCACCCTCTTGACGAGCCCTTTCAATGTCTAAGGCCGCAGATTCCCCTGTCCCCTTAATAGAACCCAAGCCATAACGAATTTGTTTTTTGTTAATGGGCACAAATCGATAGACTGAGAAATTCACATCTGGAGGCAATATTTCTAGGCCATTGGCTTTCGCATCCTCCACAAATGTGGATACCTTATCCGTGTCATCCAAATCACCTGATAGCGTTGCCGCCATAAAAGCAGCGCAATGATGGGCTTTTAACCAGGCGGTTTGATAGGAAATTAACGCATAAGCCGCTGAATGGGATTTATTAAAACCATATTCAGCAAACTTCTCCATTAAGTCAAAAAGTTGGGTAGCCAGTTTTACTGGAATACCCCGTACACTGGCTCCTTCAATAAATTGACTGCGTTGTTTGGCCATTTCTTCGGGTAATTTTTTACCCATTGCACGACGTAATAAGTCAGCCGCTCCCAGAGTATAGCCTGCCAGGATCTGGGCGATTTGCATCACCTGCTCTTGATAGACAATCACACCATAGGTTGGCGTTAAAATAGGCTCTAACAATTGATGGAAGTAATCCACCTTGGCTTTGCCATGTTTTCGATTAATAAAATCATCCACCATGCCTGACTGCAATGGGCCTGGTCGGTTAAGTGCCATTAGAGCAATAATGTCTTCGAACTGATCGGGTTGTAGACGTTTTTCTAAATCTTTAGCGGTGCGCGATTCCTGCTGAAAAACGGCAGTGGTATTCCCTGAACCAAAGAGCTTATAGGTGATAGGGTCATCCAAAGGAATGTCATCAATCTTAAAGTGTTTTTCTTCCTCACTCTCAGCAATCAGATGTATAAAACGCTCTGTCCAATCCAAAATGGTGAGCGTCCTTAAGCCTAAAAAGTCAAACTTCACCAGCCCCACTTTTTCCACATCATCTTTATCAAACTGACTGACCACCGCTTGTGAGCCATCGGCTGCATAAAGCGGGGTAAAGTCAGTGAGTTTTCCAGGAGCAATTAATACGCCTCCTGCGTGCATCCCCACGTTTCGGGTTACCCCTTCAAGCACTTCCCCGAGGGCCAAAACCTCTGCCACCTCCTCTTCCTCATGAGCACGTTGCAATAATTGTGGCTCCTGTGCTTTGGCTTTTTCTAGCGTAATACCAATTTCAAAGGGGATGAGTTTTGCCAATTGATCAACAAAGCCATAGGGTAAATCCAGTACCCGCCCCACATCGCGAATCACTGCTTTGGCTGCCATTGTTCCAAAGGTAACAATTTGAGAGACACATTGTGCACCATACTTCTCTCTCACATACTCAATCACTCGGTCACGTCCATCCTGACAAAAATCCACATCAAAGTCAGGCATTGAAACCCGCTCAGGATTTAAAAAACGCTCAAAGAGTAAATCGTAGCGAAGAGGATCTAAATCGGTAATACTCAAACAGTAAGCCACCAAAGAGCCGGCACCGGAGCCTCGGCCAGGGCCCACGGGGACACCATTGTTTTTGGCCCAATTAATAAAATCGGCCACAATCAAAAAGTAGCCTGAAAACCCCATTTGAATAATGGTGTTTAACTCAAACTCAAGCCGCGCTTTGTAGGTTGAGTACTCCTTTTCACGTAAACTCGGCTCTGGATACAGTTTCTCTAAGCGTGCTGCAAGACCTTGCTCTGACAAGGAAACCAAATACTCATCCAAGGTCATCCCTGGCGGCGTTGGAAAATCGGGTAACTTGGGTTTGCCTAAGGTCAGTTCCACATTACAGCGTTTAGCAATCTCCACTGAATTTATTAATGCTTGAGGAACATCAGCAAATAACGCATTCATTTGCGCTTGAGTTTTAAAGTACTGTTCGCGAGTAAACTCATTGGGCCGCTTAGGGTCCGCCAGTAGATACCCTCCTGAGATGCATACCCTGGCTTCGTGAGCCTTGTAATCCTCTGCGGTTAAAAACTGAATGGATTGCGTGGCAACCAGTGCCATATCGAGTTCTAAGGCGAGATCAATGGTCTGTTCAACCCATAACTTCTCTTGAGTGCGACCCACACGACTGATCTCTAAGTAAAAATTATTGCCAAAGTGCTTCTGCCAGCGTCTTGCTCGCTCCATAGCGAGCGCTGTGTTGCCTTGTAATAGCGCTTGACCAATATCACCACGCTCGCCACCTGACAAAATAATCAGTCCATCACCCGCTTGATCTAGCGCTGCTCTATCCACCAGTGCGCTGCCATGCTGCTGGCCTTCCAAATAAGCACGAGTGAGTAAATCACACAGTGCATGATAGCCTTGGTTATTCTTGACGAGCACAATAACCCTAAAGCTTTGACCATTCTCTTCATCAGAACGAACACTCATCTCACAACCAATAACTGGTTTGATTCCCTTTGCTCTGGCTTGCGTATAAAACTTGATTAAGCCAAATAAGTTATTGTTGTCAGTAATGGCCATGGCCACCATCTGATCATCGACAGCGCTTTTTATTAAATCAGCGATCCGCGTTATTCCATCGGTGATGGAATATTCTGTATGCACGCGCAAATGAACAAAAGGATGAATAAGGTTAGTTTCTGACATACTTCACACAACTTGCCTACGTCTTTCTTGAAAAAAAGACTTTAATAACTGACTGGACTCATCAGCCAATACCCCACCAATATAGTCAGTATGGTGATTTAACTGTTTATTTTCAAAAAGATTTACCACACTTCCACAGGCCCCCGTTTTAGGATCCTGGGTTGCAAACACCACACGAGGTAATCTTGCATGAATAATAGCACCGGCACACATGGCACAAGGCTCTAAGGTTACATACAGTGTGCAATCCATTAATCGGTAATTCTTTAACAACTTACCTGCCTGACGCAAAACCTGAATCTCAGCGTGTGCGCTGGGGTCTTGTAAAGCGATGGGTTGATTAAAACCTTGGGCAATCACTTGATTGTCTCGCACCAATACCGCCCCCACTGGCACCTCACCCAACTCTTTCGCAAGAGTGGCCTGTTCAAGAGCTTGTTTCATGAAGAATTCATCAAAAGCGCTTTGGCTATCGGTCATGGGTAGGTCTATCATCAAACACGTAAAGAACGTATTTTAACGGATAAGTACAATGCTGAGTTTAATAAACGCTAACTGTCTAATGCTTGGGTTGAGCCAACGCGTTTTCGCAATTCAAATTTTTGTATTTTGCCTGTGGATGTTTTAGGAATCACATCAAAAACAATCACTTTAGGCACCTTAAAGCCAGCCAAATGCTCTTTACAGTGAGCAATAAGTTCTTCAGGGGTAATCTCTAGGCCAGGTTTAATTTCAATAAAAGCACAGGGAACTTCACCCCATTTTTGATCAGGCTTAGCAACCACCGCGGCAGCAAGCACTGCCGGATGACGGTAGAGTACATCCTCAATCTCAATGGAGGAAATATTTTCACCGCCTGAAATAATAATGTCCTTGCTGCGGTCCTTGATTTTGATATAGCCATCTGGGTTAATCACCGCCAAATCGCCCGTATGAAACCAACCACCAGCAAAAGACTCCTGCGTCGATTGAGGATTTTTAAGATAGCCTTTCATGGTAATGTTGCCGCGAAACATAATCTCGCCCATGCTTTCCCCATCATGAGGCACTTCCTTAAGAGTCAGTGGGTCAAGCACTGTAATACACTCTTGTAAGTGGTAGCGTACCCCTTGCCGTGCGTTAAGCCGAGCTCTCTCACTAATTGATAACGTCTGCCAATCATCATGTTTAACGCAGACAGCAGCAGGGCCATAGGTCTCTGTCAAACCATAGACATGGGTGAGATCTATATGCATTTTTTCCATTCCCTCAATCATCGCCGCAGGTGGCGCAGCACCTGCCACCATGGCCTTGATGTTTTTAGGTAAGCCCTCTTTGAGAGATTGATCAGCATTCACGAGCATACTGTGCACAATGGGCGCGGCGCAGTAGTGAGTCACCTGCTCTCTTTTCATTAAACGCAATATTTCTGTGGCCTCTACCCGACGCAGACACACATTGACTCCAGCTCTGGCCGCAAGTGTCCAAGCAAAACACCAGCCATTACAATGAAACAATGGCAGTGTCCACAAATAGATGGGATGCTTTGGCATATCCCATTCAAGAATATTGGATAAGGCGTTAAGGGCAGCGCCACGGTGGTGATACACCACACCTTTGGGATTACCTGTGGTACCTGATGTATAGTTTAAGCAGATGGCTGACCATTCATCCTCTGGCAATGACCAGTGATATTCAGTGTCGCCTAGAGACAAAAAAGACTCATATTCAATGCGTCCCATGCCCTCTTTATTACCCATGTAAGCCTCATCTGCCACATCAACTATAATCAGTTTGTCACTGTCATAGTGATACTTGTCACGGGCAATCACCAAGGCTTTTTTCATTACAGCAACATATTCATGATCGAGTAACAAAAGCTTGGCCTCACCATGCTGCAAAATATAGGCAATGGTTTCAGGTTCAAGGCGAGTATTAATGGCATTTAGTACTGCCCCTGACATGGGAACGCCAAAATGCGCCTCTACCATAGCCGGAATATTAGGGAGCATGGCAGCTACCGTATCGCCTTGCGCGATACCATAGCTTAGTAGCGCACTGGCAAGCTGCTTACAACGCTGATAGGTTTGAGACCAGGTGCGACGCAACTCGCCGTAAACAATGGCCTCTTTGTGTGGGTAGACTTGAGCACTTCGCTCAATAAAGGACAGCGGTGATAAAGAAGAAAAATTGGCTTGATTTTTCTCCAGTCCATGACTGTACATAACAGCTCCTCCTCAGCGTTTTTCTTTTTTGTTTGTTTATAATTATTATTCATAATAAGATTAAAACGAGTTTAACCCATCTATTAAAGTCTGTAAAAACGTCTACTTTATAGGGAGTAAAGGATTCGATGAGCCAACAAAATAAAAACGTCATTAAATCTATTATAGTCGCCTCCTCAGGCAATCTTGTAGAGTGGTTTGATTTTTACATTTACGCCTTTACTGCCGTTTATTTCGCCAATGAATTTTTTCCCAAATCAAACGCTACCGTTCAACTCTTAAATGTGGCAGCCATTTATGCTATAGGCTTTTTTATGCGTCCTGTTGGAGGCTGGTATTTTGGTCGCCTGGCGGACCGTCATGGTCGTCGCCATGCGTTGGTTGTCTCGGTATCCATGATGTGCCTGGGTTCTCTTATCGTAGCCTGTGTGCCAACTTATAACAGCGTTGGCTCACTCGCTCCCATTATTCTGCTGTGTGCCAGACTGATCCAAGGGTTTTCTGTGGGCGGGGAATACGGCACCACCGCCACCTATATGAGTGAAGTGGCGCTATCAAAACAGCGAGGGTTTCTTGCCTCTTTTCAGTACGTGACATTAATTGGTGGCCAGCTCCTTGCCGTCCTCACTATTGTGATTCTTGAAATGATGTTTACCGAGGTGGCACTAAAAACCTGGGCCTGGCGTATTCCCTTTGTGATTGGCGCACTAACCGCCATAGGTTCACTGAAACTCAGGCAATCTATGGTAGAAACGAGCACCGATCGATCGCGAAATCACCCTAATGCTGGCAGCCTACAGATCCTTTTTCGTGATCACAAGAAAGCTCTTTTTGTGGTACTGGGCTTCACTGCCGGGGGATCATTAAGTTTTTATACTTTCACCACCTATATGCAAAAGTATCTAGTGAATACCGTTCATTTTCCGATTCGAACAGCGAGCTATATTATGATGGCTGCTTTAATTATCTATGTTATTTTTCAGCCTTTATTTGGCGCGCTCTCTGATCGCATTGGATACCGCCAAAACATGATTTATTTTGGTGCTTTAGGGGCAGTGTTTACTTATCCCATCATGAAACTGTTAAGTGAGATCAGTAATCCCTATGTTGCTTTTTTACTCATTATTCTGTGTCTTGGCATCATTAGTTTCTATACCTCGATTGCTGGAGTAGTGAAAGCGCAGTTATTTCCCAAGGAATTAAGAGCACTGGGGGTTGGGTTATCCTATGCGCTCGCCAATTCACTCTTTGGTGGAACAGCTGAATTTGTTGCATTATATTTAAAGAATATTCATCTGCAATCTTACTTTTACGGATATGTGGCGTTAATGCTACTGCTGAGTTTTTTTATTAGTCTTTATTACCTTCCTAAGGACGACTTTTATCTTGCACAAGACAAATCATGACACAGTTTAATTGGACCAACCCTTACCCAAGTACTCGCACGCCCATTTTTGCGAGAAACATTGTTTCCACCTCGCATCCCCTCGCAGCTCAAGCGGGATTAAAAATACTTCAACTAGGTGGCAACGCCGTCGATGCTGCCATTGCTGCCGCTGCAGTGATGATTATTGTGGAACCAGTTTCTAATGGACTGGGAGGCGACTGCTTTGCCCAAGTGTGGGATGGCAAACAACTCTACGCACTAAATGCCTCAGGACAGGCTCCAGAGGCGTGGGATATTAATTATTTTAAGCATAAATATCCACCAGGTACGAGGCCTAAGCGCGGTTGGGATAGCGTGACCGTGCCCGGTGTTATAAAAGGTTGGTCGATGCTTCACCAGCGCTTTGGTCAATTAAGCTGGGAACAACTCTTTGATAGCGCCATAGACATTGCAATAAGAGGATTCATTGTCACCCCCGTAGTGGCCAAAAAATGGCAACTTGCTGTCCCTGAACTTGAGTATCAACCCGGTTTTAAAAACCAATTTATGCCAAAAGGTAGAGCGCCTGTTACAGGTGAGAGAATTTCACTCCCACAGATCGCCCGCAGTTTACAATTACTCGCCAAAGAGGGCGCAGAGTGTTTTTACCAAGGGGAGATTGCAGAAAAAATAGCAGCGTTTGCAAAACAACATGGTGGAGCATTGAGCTTATCGGATCTTCGCTCTTACTCTGCGCTATGGGTGGACCCCATCTCTCTCCCCTATGCGGGCCACACCATCCATGAGATACCTCCCAACGGCCAAGGTATCGCAGCGTTAATGGCGCTGGGAATACTTAAACACTGCCCAATCGAGGAATTTGCTGTCGATTCAGTTGAAAGTCTTCACTGGCAGATAGAGGCCATGAAGCTCGCCTTTGCCGATGTCTATCAACATGTGGCTGACCCAAGGTCCATGAAGGTATCCTCTGCTCAATTACTTGATGAGCAGTATTTAAAACAACGGGCGATGTTAATCAAACCTGATCAAGCCTTAACTCTTGAGGGCAACTTTCCGGAGCTCGGTGGAACAATTTACCTTACAACGGCAGATGAAAGCGGCATGATGGTCTCTTTTATACAAAGTAACTATATGGGCTTTGGTTCCGGTGTGGTGGTTGATGATTATGGCGTCAGCCTACAAAACCGAGGCTATGGTTTTTCACTAAACGAAGACTCCCCCAATGTTGTGGCTCCTTTTAAGCGTCCATTTCATACCATCATTCCAGGATTTGTTAGCAAAACCAATGACCAAGGTATAGAAGAGCCAGTATTGAGTTTTGGGGTTATGGGTGGGGATATGCAGCCCCAGGGACATGTCCAAACTTTGGTACGAATGTTGAATTATCAACAACAACCACAAAGCGCCTGTGATGCTCCTCGCTGGAAAGTCAATCGTGACTTTACGGTGGATTTTGAAGCATCAATGCCAGAACATATCGTCAAGGGACTGCTCAATAAAGGACATCAACAGCATGCCCAGAGTGACCCATATATGGACTTTGGTGCTGGTCAATTTATTTGGCGGTTAAGTAATGATCCTGAGGACGGGTTTGTTGCGGCGAGCGACCCAAGACGCGATGGCCAAGCTGTGGGTTATTAACTGACTGTTAACAATACTTATAGCCCATAAACAATGAATAACACATAATTAATCTAACCTCATTGAACAGAGATTAATTATGTTACGTTGTCAATTTCATGGTTGTGGTTCAAAGGACATTGTTCATCTGTCACATGATCAATATCAATGCCTAAGCTGTAAACGTATTTTTGTTGTGAAGGAAGAACAACGAAAACACTCTAACAGCGGCTTTCGAGACCGCATACCAAAACACCATAAAACCCAACACAGTTAACCCATGAGTTAACTAAAGGACAGGACATGAGTCATTGGTTTACCCAAGGAGCAAGTGAGTATTTAACCTATCGGCCAACTTACCCCGTCCAGCTCGCGCAATATCTCGCCTCCTTAGTTCCTCAACAAAAAATGGCGGTGGATATGGGGTGCGGTAACGGCCAATTCACAGAATTACTTCATCCTTATTTTAAAGTCACCTTGGGAATGGACCCCAGTTTCAATCAATTGGAATACACACATCAAAAGGAAGGTTTATATTTTTACAATGCCTGTGCAGAACAAATCCCCTTAAAGGATAACTCTGTCGATTTAATGACGGCAGCGCAAGCCGCTCATTGGTTTCAACTTGATCGGTTCTACAGAGAAGTAAACCGTATTTTAAAACCAGAGGCGGTGATTGCTCTAATTAGCTATGGGGTACCCACCATTGACTCGTTTGAATTAAACGAGCGTTTTAAGTATTTTTATTATCAAGATATCGCCCCCTATTGGCCAGCAGAAAGAAAACTGGTTGATGAGGGTTATCAAAGTATCCCTTTTCCATTTCCAGCGCTGCCAACGCCCTCTTTTACTTACGAATTAGAATGGACCTTATCGCAACTGATAGGCTACATCACAACATGGTCAGCCTTTAAACATGCTCATCAACAACACCAAGACCTCATGCTCACTGATTTTTTTGAGGACCTTGAGTCCATTTTTCCTGATCCCACTGAGTGTTTTATCATTCGCTGGCCAATGAATATCCGGGCTGGAAAAGTACTCAAATGAAATAAAGTTAACCCCATAAAAAAGCCCGTCTTAAGACGGGCTTAGTGGTTCACTTTCGTTTAAGGCTAATCATCTAAACCTGTTAAATCGCGCACAGCTCCCTTGTCTGCAGAGGTGGCAAACTTGGCATACACTTTAAGTGCGGTAGAAACCTTACGAGGACGAGGTTTAACGGGTTTCCAACCTAATTGATTTTGCTCCTGACGTCGAGCATTGAGTTCCTCATCAGTTAACAAAACGTTAATACTGCGATTGGGTATATCAATGCGAATACGGTCTCCCTGTCGAATTAGACCAATCGCCCCTCCTGCTGCAGCCTCAGGAGAGCAGTGTCCAATGGATAAGCCTGAGGTGCCACCTGAAAAACGCCCATCGGTGAGTAGCGCGCAGGCTTTTCCTAAACCCTTTGATTTGATGTAGCTTGTGGGATAGAGCATCTCCTGCATCCCAGGACCACCCTTGGGTCCTTCGTAACGCACCACTACCACATCGCCTGCTTTCACTTTATCGTTTAAGATGTTTTCAACTGCTTCCTCTTGCGACTCCACCACATGGGCAGGGCCCTCAAAAACCAGCAAACTGTCATCCACACCGGCTGTTTTAACCACGCAGCCATCCACGGCAATATTGCCGTGTAACACTGCTAATCCCCCTTCAACACTAAAGGCGTGTTCAAAAGACCTAATACATCCTTCAGCGCGGTCGGTATCAAGACTTGGCCAACGGGTGTTTTGGCTAAAGGCAACTTGGGTGGGAATACCGGCAGGTCCTGCCTGATAAAAGGTTTTTACGCTCTCACTGACTTGCCCCATGATGTCCCATTGCTGTAAAGCCTCTTTCATTGTTTTGCTGTGAATGGTTGGCACATCCACATGTAATTTACCGGCGCGATGCAATTCAGCCAAAATTGCCATAATACCGCCAGCACGATGGACATCCTCAATATGGTATTTGTTGGTATTGGGTGCAACCTTACATAGCTGTGGGACGGTTCTTGATAAGCGATCAATATCAGCCATGGTAAAGGGAATTTCTGCCTCTTGAGCAATGGCCAATAAATGTAGAATAGTGTTAGTAGATCCACCCATGGCAATATCAAGGGCGATGGCGTTTTCGAAGGCCTTAAAACCAATCGAACGAGGTAGAACAGAAGCATCATCTTGCTCGTAATAGTGTTTAGCAAGTTCCACAATGCGCTGTCCCGCACGCTTAAACAATTGCTCACGGTCGGCATGGGTTGCCACCACCGTGCCATTACCTGGAAAGGATAAACCTAAGGCTTCGGTTAAGCAGTTCATAGAGTTCGCTGTAAACATGCCAGAACAGGAACCACAGGTTGGACAGGCTGATCTTTCCACTTCAGCAAGATCACTATCAGACACTTTGCTATCAGCTGCCATCACCATGGCATCGATCAAATCCAGTTTTTTAATTTCAACCGTATTGTTATTTGGATTAGCAAGTCGCACACGACCCGCCTCCATGGGTCCCCCTGATACAAAAATCACTGGGATATTTAAACGCATAGCAGCCATTAACATGCCGGGGGTGATTTTATCGCAATTGGAAATACACACTAAGGCATCGGCACAGTGAGCATTGACCATGTACTCAACGCTATCTGCAATCAGTTCACGGCTGGGTAAACTGTAGAGCATGCCGTCATGACCCATAGCAATGCCGTCATCCACCGCAATGGTATTAAATTCTTTAGCCACCCCTCCAGCCTTTTCAATTTCACGGGCCACCAATTGACCTAAATCCTTAAGGTGAACATGCCCTGGAACAAATTGCGTAAAGGAATTGGCCACAGCAATAATAGGCTTATTAAAGTCTCCATCTTTCATTCCAGTGGCACGCCACAAGGAGCGAGCACCGGCCATATTGCGGCCATGGGTTGAGGTGTGTGAGCGGTATTTAGGCATAACGAATTCCAATCAACGAGTCTGAGGTTAATTAAACATTAAAAGATATCATGAAACACTTTTACGGCATATGCAAACTGCAGTAATCAGTGGAATTTTAACACCCCATCAAACCAATAACGACTAAATACAAAATATTCTTATTGGCGCTTCATCGATATATGAATAACTATTATCTGTATACAGAGAGAGATTTAACAAACCATCTGTTAATTTAGTTTTTTCCAAAGGTAATTATATTCACCAAATTAAATACGAATTTGAACACCCGAATAAGTAATTAACGAATTGGTTTCACCCAGTGTGTTGTGAAGGTCCTTTCCTATAGCAAAAAGAAAAATGAGATTTTTATTAATCATATAGCGAGTGCCGGTATTAAGAATGGCTTCCTCGTAATTAATATGCATATCCCTTTCATCATGCCATTCAAGCATCCAATCAAAACCTGAGTCTATTTTTCGGGTATAAACCACTCCCAGTATGAGTGTGTTATTTTGCGGGTCAGGTCTAAACCAACGTCCGATCTCTACGTTAATATCGTTTTTACCCCACTCTTTTAAGAATTCAACAGGGAGTAATACGTTTACCCCTTTGGGACTCAGTTGCCGCTGTGTTGAAGAAGTAAAGGGAAGATTAAATCCAACCTGCGGGTAAGTTGAGACTTTAAATTCACTCTCTTCGTTATCATAAAAACGCCATTTAATTCCAGCAAGACTTTGTCCTAAACCGGTTCTGGTATCTCCGTTAATATTCGCATCACTGACACCCGATTCAAGTAAATAAGGGGTTTGCACTTTGATTTGCTTATTCTCTCCCCAACCGTAATTTGCATCGATTAAAGGAAGTTGATTGGTGGTTAAGGTTTTTCCATGAAAAGCATAATCTGCTAAGTTAATTTCCCAATTACCCTCCCCTGGCGTCTCAGGATCATCGGTAATCATCGGTGGCCCTCCTGATGCCATACTAAGAGTAGCGCAGAAAAATCCCACCAAGAACAACATGGTTTTTATAGATAAAGACATACTTCTCCCCATATATTTTTTAGTTTTTTTTAATTATAGAGGATTTCATTTAACTTGGTTATTTGTGAGACTCAAATAACCTTATAACCATGTTTGTTATCTATGTCGCCAGAAAAACAAACTCTGCTACCGAATAGAAAAAATTGACTCTATTTGAGCAACAACGATTCAAACTTAGTATTTTTCTTCTTTCGCTTCGCTCAATCGCGAACCAAAGGCCACTGGCGCGCAGTGCGGACCAAGGCCAGAATCCACAAAGTTTCGCCGCTGATTTCGTACACCAAACGATAGTTTTCATGCGGCATCAGCTCGCGGGTTCCTTGAATCTCTCCCAGCCGACCCAGCTTCGGGTGATCGGCAAGCTTGGCGGCCGCTCTCGGATTGTCGGTTGCAATGAAATCCCATACATCATCGCGATCCTGCAACGCTTCAGGCGTCCAAACAACTCTTACGCACGACTCGTTACGACTCGACGTCGAGCGGCGAACGTGGCTTCAACCTCATCATTAGGAAGACCGATGCCGGCGCGCATTGAGGTACGACCGGCATCAACCTTGCGGCTCAGGAACTCGTCATATTCCCGCGCTTCGCGCTGATGCTGGACAAACTCCCGCATCAGCTCGCGTAGAACCTGCGAGGCCGGCCTGTGAGCAGCCTTCGCTTCGGCCATGAACTCAGCCCGCAACTCAGGCTCCAGTTTCATTGTAAAAACAGCTTCTTTGGACATAGTTCAACTCCATTTAATATACTTACAAAGTATATATTTTTTAGTACCCGTAACAACTGTGCGTCACGCAAGTCAAGGAGAGCATTCAATCCAAATAAAGTAGGCCTCAAAACGTCGGAAATTTCTACTTAAAAGTGGGACTGAAATTGGGTCAGCCTCACACACCTGAAGGTATTTTTGAACGGCAAACAGTCCTCCCTACCCATGCACGGCACCATCGAGCCTGGTAAAGGACTCGAAGCTGCTATTAAACGCCAGCTTGGTTTAAAGTAAAGGAGAGAATGATGTTTGACTACCCTGTGACCTTGACCCCCGATGGCGGCACCATATTGGTCACGTTTGCCGACGTGCCCGAAGCCATTACCTTCGGCGCAGATGAGGATGAAGCCCTGTTAAACGCAATTGATGCACTGGAAACCGGCTTGTCATTCTATGTCGATGCTCGCAAATTTCTACCCACCGCCAGTCAGCCAGCAGTCGGTCAAAAGACCGTACGGCCGTCGGCACTGGAATGCGCCAAGCTGGGCGTGTACCAGGCGATGACCGAACAGGGAATCAAGAAGGCCGAACTTGCCCGCCGCTTGGGGTGGCATATGCCGCAAGTTGATCGCTTGTTTGACCTGCGTCACGCCTCAAAGCTCGACCAGATCGAAGCGGCTGCCAACGTGCTCGGCAAGCACGTCCACGTGCAGATTGTCTGACATAAATGTAACCCTCACTCGGGACATGAAGTCACTGAGTATAGGTGCTTCATCGTCATTAAATGAGTGTTTTTTAAGCGGCATATGGGGCTGGGATTTACTACGATTTTGAGTAGTTACAACTTTGTGTAGGTTTATGTGTAACTTTGATGCCAACACCCAATCAAATCAACGACTTAATTGGGCGTGGGCTACTTTAGCATAAGTTAAAAACCTATATAAATCAATAAGTTACA
>JAGXAW010000060.1 GCA_018971415.1 Betaproteobacteria bacterium | reverse complement strand
ATTGACCGTGAGGCTTGATCCTATAATCACAGACATCTGTGTGAATTTACCTAATATTTACTTCTTCTTGGTAGTTGAAGACACCGACTAAGCTTTGTTTGGCGGCTATAGCGTCTTGGACCCACCCCTTCCCATCTCGAACAGGGCCGTGAAACGAGACTGCGCCGATGATAGTGTGGATTGCCCATGCGAAAGTAGGTCACCGCCAGACTCCCTACACTAAACCCATCTGCAACCGTAGATGGGTTTTTTTATTTCTATTCTTTCTATTATTTCTATTCTTCTTTCTAATTTGATCTATCTTGTTGACAGTTCTATTACTCTGCAGTTATCTTGCATAGGTACTATTATTAGGAGGAGATAATGATTATAAATAAACAAAGAAGACAACTTTTACAGGGTATGTCAGTGCTGCCTGCTGCCTCACTGTTAGGATTTAGTCCATGGGCGAACGCGGCCACTGAGTTAAAAATTTCTCACCAATTCCCAGGAGGGTCGCTGACTTCAGGTGATTTTAGAGATCGTCTATGTCGTCAGTTCGCTCTTGAGTTAGATAAACAAAGCCATGGTGCACTCAAAGCCGTGGTTTATGCCAATTCCTCTTTGATGAAAACCAAAGCACAATTTGATGCGATGCGTAGATCGGCTTTGGATATGGCGTTAATTCCTTTGGATTACGCCGGTGGTGAAGTGCCTGAAACCAATATTGGTTTAATGCCCGGTATTATTACCTCCTATGACAAAGGTGTTGCCTTTAAAACCTCTGAAGCTGGCAAGATGCTCTACGATGTATTAGAAAGTAAAGGCATCCTGTTAGTTAGCTGGGTATGGCAAGCAGGGGGGGTGGCGAGTCGCAACAAAGCCATTATTGAACCCACAGATGCAAAAGGTTTAAAAGTGCGTGGTGGTAGCCGTGGCATGGAATTGATTTTAAGGGAAGCTGGTGCCTCAGTGATGAGCATTCCTTCTAATGAAATTTATGCCTCTATGCAAACTGGCGCTTTAGATGCAGCGATGACTTCAAGCACAAGCTTGATGTCTTTCCGCTTAGAGGAAGTGGCTAAAGAGCTAACCACAGGGCGCGATAAAACCTATTGGTTTATGTTTGAACCTTTAATGATTTCTCGAGATGTGTTTAATCGTTTAGGTAAACCTGAACAAGATTTGATCATGAAAGTGGGTGCGCAAATGGAAACCTTTGCCTTAAACGCTTGTAAAGCAGACGATGAAAAAGTGGCTCAGGTTTACCTTAAGGCAGGTGGACATGCCCATGATATGAACCAGGCAATCGTTGGACGTTGGCAAGAGATTGCTAAACGGACCGCTTGGCAGGACTTTGCTAACCGCAGTCCTTCCTGTGCTAAGTTACTAAAAGCAGCGGAAAAACTAGCGTGAGTCACGGTCAAGACAATCCCACCCAACCCTATGTACCACTAGGCGTTTTTCAACACCCCAAGCATGGGGTGTTGCGCGCCTTCTCAGTGGTTTTATCAGGGATACACCAATGGCTGGCGGGGCTTTCTATGCTGGCTTTAGTGGCCGCCTGTTTGGTATTAACCTCCAGCGTTGTTCTGCGTTATTTTTTAAAACTGCCCACCGATTGGCAAGATGAAACCTCTATTTTTCTATTGGTCGGAGCAATTTTTTTATCCTCAGGGGCAGTGCAAGCACAGCGTGCCCATGTGGCCATAGAAGCCATTACCGGGATGCTCTCACCTAGAGTGAATCGTCTTCGTCTTTGGCTATGTGATGTGATTTCTTTGGCCTTTATCACTTTCTTTACCTGGAAATCCATCACTCTATTGATGGATGCCTATCAACAAGGTATGACCACCTCTTCAATTTGGGCTCCTCCTCTGTGGATTCCTTATGGTTTGATGAGCCTTGGCATGATGTTATTAACTCTTCAGTTGTTGCTACAGGTCTTGTCAGGTGCTACCCAAACAAACGGAGTCGGTGAATGAGTGTTGAGTTAATTGGAATTCTCTATGGTGTTGCTACGCTCTTTGTGATGTTAATGGGCGTACCCATCGCCTTTGCTTTAGGCTCTGTGGCCTTAACCTTTATGTTGGTATTTATGCCGCATTCTTCACTGGATACGGTATCGCAAAACGTCTATGACGAAATGTCGAGTATCACTTTGCTCTCTATCCCTCTTTTTATTTTAAAGGGATCAGCCATTGGTAAGTCACGGGCTGGTGCTGATTTGTACTCAGCTATTCATGCATGGCTAGGACGCGTTCCAGGTGGTTTAGGCATAGCCAATATTTTAGCCTGTGCTCTTTTTGCAGCGATGGCAGGCTCAAGCCCTGCCACTTGCTCCGCCATCGGCAGTGCCGGCATTCCCGAGATGCGTGCGCGCGGTTATTCTTCACGCTTTGCTGCCGGTGTTATTGCAGCAGGTGGAACCTTGGGTATTTTATTGCCTCCTTCAATTACCATGATTTTGTATTCCGTGGCTGCGGAGGTTTCGTTGGGGCGTTTATTCTTAGGTGCCTTAGGTCCTGGATTGCTGCTTGTGGTGTTGTTTTCTTTTTACGCCGCTTACAACTACAAAAAAGAATACCGTGAAGCCTTACACATTTATCAATCAGGCGGCGTGAAATCTGCCTATTTAGATAACCAGGTGTTAACACTAAAACAAAAAACTGCCATGCTGCCGCGCATACTGCCCTTCATTATTTTATTAATTGGGGTCATGGTGGCGCTCTACGGGGGTTATGCAACCCCCTCTGAAACGGCAGGGCTAGGTGGTCTACTTGCCTTACTGTTGGTCTTTGTGATTTACCGAGTTTGGCGCCCCAAAGATTTGGCACCAATTCTTGGCGCTACCTTGAAAGAATCCAGTATGTTAATGCTCATTGTGGGCATGTCGCTCTTGTATTCATATGTCATGAGTTATCTACAAATCAGTCAGTCCGCAGCGCAATGGGTGGTGGGGTTACATCTCTCTAAATGGTTTTTGTTGATAGCCATATTATTATTCATTGTGGTGTTGGGTTTTTTCTTGCCCCCTGTGTCTATTATTCTGATGACCGCCCCCATCATCTTGCCACCCTTGAAGGCAGCTGGCTTTGATTTGATCTGGTTTGGGGTGATGATGACTGTTGTTATGGAAATGGGTTTAATTCATCCTCCGGTGGGTCTTAATTTGTTTGTGATTAAAAGCGTGGCACCTGATATTCCCTTAAAAGAAGTGGTCTGGGGCGTGGTGCCGTTTATTCTTTTGATGGTTCTATCGTTGATATTGCTATCCTTGTTTCCCGGTATTGTATCAGCCATACCTGATGCAACTTTGGGTTTGGCGACCTCTTAATATAAATTGATGTGAGTATGTGGGATACCCAAGTAAAGAAAAGAGAGCAACGGCTCGCACGGATAAAACCCTTTTTACAAGGTAAGTGGATCTCAACTTCAGTGGTCACTGAGGTTCTAGAAACTTTGTGCGAACCAGGGGACAGGGTATGCCTTGAAGGCAATAACCAAAAGCAAGCTGACTTTTTGGCGGAGGCCTTGAGTCTTTGTCATCCTGAAAAAGTCCATGATTTACATGTGGTGCAATCTGTCTTGGCGTTGCCAAGTCATATCGCCTTGTTTGAAAAAGGGCTCGCTAAAAAGGTCGACTTTTCATTTTCAGGTCCCCAATCCCATCAATTGGCACGATTGGTCAGTAGCAAAAAAATTGAAATTGGCGCGATTCATACTTACCTCGAGTTATTTGGCCGTTATTTTATTGATTTAACGCCCCACATTTGTTTGGTGGCGGCAGTGAGCGCTGATCGACAAGGTAACCTGTATTTAGGCCCCAACACGGAAGACACGCCCGTTATTATTGAAGCCACTGCCTTTAAAAGTGGCATTGTGGTGGTGCAGGTTGATGAGATCGTGGAGGAGTTACCACGGGTGGATGTGCCAAGTGATTGGGTGGATATTTGTGTTAAAGCTCCGAGGCCGAGTTATGTGGAGCCCCTTTTTACGCGCGATCCTCAACATATCACAGAGCTGCAAGTGTTGATGGCCATGATGGCCATTAAGGGTATTTATGCGCCATACCAAATCCAACGCCTGAACCATGGTATTGGGTTTGATACGGCGGCCATTGAATTGTTACTGCCTACCTATGCCGAAGAGCTCGGATTGCGCGGTAAGATTTGTCAGCATTGGGCACTTAACCCTCATCCCACATTGATACCTGCTATTGAGGCGGGATTTGTTAAAAGCGTTCATAGCTTTGGTTCGGAAGTGGGAATGGAAAAATACATTGCTGCCCGTCCTGATGTGTTTTTCACCGGGCGAGATGGTTCCATGCGTTCTAACCGCGCCTTTTCGCAAACGGCAGGGCTCTATGGCTGTGATTTATTTATTGGTTCAACCTTGCAAATGGATCTTATGGCCAACAGTTCAACCGCCACCCTTGGTCGCATTACGGGTTTTGGTGGAGCGCCCAACATGGGTTCTGATGCCAGAGGCCGGCGTCATGCGAGTCACGCTTGGCTCATGGCCGGCAGACAAAAGGCTGGCGATAGCCCGTTGATTAAGGGACAGAAATTGGTTGTGCAAATGTTTGAGACCTGGCAAGCGCCAGGTCAACCCACGCTGGTGGAGCGACTCGATGCTTGGCAATTGATGGATGATATGGCCATGGCTTTGCCACCCATAATGATTTATGGCGATGATGTCACTCACGTGATTACTGAGGAGGGTATTGCCAATTTATTGTT
>JAGXAW010000059.1 GCA_018971415.1 Betaproteobacteria bacterium | reverse complement strand
AAAACAAACGAGATATTTTAGGATAGAGACAAATGTATCATTATAAAGCCCCCTTAAAAGATATTCAGTTCTTACTGCATGACGTGCTTGGTTATCAACACTTAACAACTTGCTATGATGAAGATCTATTAAGTGAGGAACTTTGTAATTCCATCCTTGAAGAATGCGCAAAATTCACCGAGACTGTTTTGTCCCCACTTAATCATATTGGTGATATTCACGGAGCAACACTTGAGAATAATCAAGTTACAACAGCACCCGGGTTTAAGGAAGCATACCGTCAATTTGTAGAGGCTGGATGGAATGGTTTAATTTCTTCTCCAGAGTTTGGCGGTCAGGGTTTACCCATTCTCTTATCCGCTGCCACAGAAGAGATGTGGCATGCTGCTAATATGTCCTTCACCCTATGCCCCTTATTAACAAGAGGCGCAATTGAAGCGATTGAATATGCGGCAAATTCCTCATTAAAAGAGACATTTCTACCCAATATGATTTCAGGCAAATGGACTGGAACCATGAATTTAACAGAGCCACAGGCAGGCTCTGATTTGTCTGCCATTAAAACCAAGGCCATTAAATCGGGGGACTGTTACAAAATCATTGGTCAAAAAATCTATATTACCTATGGTGATCATGATTTAAGCGAAAATATCATCCATTTGGTGCTCGCCCGCTTACCTGATGCACCACCTGGCATTAAGGGAATCTCACTGTTTATTGTGCCAAAATATCTGGTTAATGAGGATGGTTCAGTTGGCGAAAAAAATGATATTAATACGGTGTCTCTTGAGCACAAGTTAGGGATTCACGCGAGCCCAACCTGTGTTTTGTCCTATGGTGATCAGGGAGGGGCCACAGGTTACCTAGTGGGTGAAGAAAACCGAGGTATTGAGATTATGTTCATCATGATGAACGCTGCCAGATTCTCGGTTGGTGTTCAAGGCTTTGCCATTGCAGAAATGGCTTATCAAGCGGCACTCGCCTATGCGCAAGAGAGAAAGCAGGGTATCCCGATTGGTGCAGACACTTCTTTACCTATACTTCATCACGCCGATGTTGCTCAATCTTTATTAAATTTAAAACTATCAATTAATGCCTGTCGTCATTTGTCCTATTATGCGGCTAAATTACTTGATTTGAGACGCTCCTCAGAGGTTTCTGAAAGAAATAATGCAGCAGAATTATCTGACTTACTCACCCCCATCGTCAAAGGATTTTGTACGGAAATTGGTAATCAAGTTTGTTATCAAAGTATTCAAATATTTGGTGGGATGGGCTTTATAGAAGAAACTGGGGTAGCGCAGTATTTTAGAGATGCACGTATAACAACCATTTATGAAGGGACTACGGGTATACAGGCTAACGACTTACTCGGTAGAAAAATCCTAAGAGACAAAGGGAATGTTCTTAACAAACTGTTTATGGAAATAGATAGCACCCTGGCCGTTGCACGTAATAAAAATATGAATAAAGATGTTATTAATATCCTCGAAAATGCCCTATCTGCGTCAAAGGATGTAAGTCACCATCTTATTAACCATGATGAAAATTACTATAAGTATTCGCATGCTAACAATCTTTTAATGTTGATGGGTTGGCTGGTGACAGGATGGCTCTCATTAAATGAAATGTTGGTATGTGAGGATAAAAGGATTAATGTTGCCTTAGACCAGTCTTTTTTTAACAATAAACTTAAAGGATTAGAGTACTATATTATTCATAACTTACCGCGTTGTGTTGCTCTTAAGGAAACAATTAAACATAACCAAATTTTAAATCATCCCAATATTATTTCAGAGTTACTTACCGTTTCTTAAAATGCATTAATCAATAAAACTGATTACTTAATCATTTTTCTTTACATTGTGAGTAGAAAACTCAATGTAAAATATTACTTTTACTCTATAAAATAAGTCTATGAAAAAACTGTTATTTCAACTTGATACAGATGAACAGCCTAGTTCCTTTGATACTGTAGTTGCCTATGACGGCGGCGCTGATCATGTGGTGAGCTATGCATCTATATGCCCTGAAAATGTCAAACCCATTATTGAAGGGACGATTTTTACACGTTCACCAAAAGAAAAGAAGAATACAGCACTATTTGTAGGTGGGAGTAATTTAGAGGCGGGACAGAGTCTGTTTCATGCCATTCAAAAACAGTTTTTTTCAAACTTTCGCGTATCCTTGATGTTAGACAGTAATGGTGCCAATACGACAGCAGCGGCATGTATCGCACTTTTAACCAAAAACCATACCATAACAGGTATGAACGCGGTTGTTTTTGCCGGAACGGGTCCTGTAGGTCAAAGAGCTGCCGTGATGTTGGCTAAAGAAGGAGCTAATGTAACCATTACGGGCCGTCAATTGGATAAAACACAAAAAGTGGCCGATGCGATTGAGTCTCACTTTTCTGTGAAAGTCACGCCTCTTGCAGCCCCAGAATTAATTGATCGAAAAAAAATTGCTGAGAACATGGATATTATTATTGCCACTGGTGCTGCCGGTATACAAATATTAGACGCAAAAACTTGGCAAGATTCTTCGCGTATTAAACTACTAGCAGATGCCAATGCGACACCGCCCTCTGGTATAGAAGGAATAGAAGTAATGGATCGCGCCGTAGATAGGTTTGGTAAGATCTCTTTTGGCGCCATTGGGTTTGGTACACTTAAACTCGCCCTGCATCGCAAATGTATTGAGAAGTTATTTGAATCTAATTCACTGGTGCTGGATGCAAATGAAATTTATGCCTTAGCAAAAGACATGGTAAAGGATTGATTGTATGATTACTGACCAAAGTATTGATGGCTTTTTATCAGACTTAGCGAGTCCAAAACCAACACCCGGAGGGGGGAGTGCAGCAGCACTGTCCGGTGCTATGGGGGCTGCGCTTATCTCTATGGTTGCCAATCTCACTATTGGTAAAAAAGGGTATGAATCCGTTGAATCAGAAATGCGTAATCAACTCAAAGAGGCAGAGCAACTCAGAAACCAATTTATTGAGTTAATTAGTGAGGATATTCACTCATTTAACCAATTAATGGCCGCATATAAGCTACCTAAAAATTCTGATCAAGAGAAGACAGAACGCGCCGCTATGATTCAAGCAGGACTTAAAGGGGCGACTAATGCGCCCTTATCCATTGCGAGAGAGGCCTACAAGGGGCTACTTCTTGCGCAACGTTCAGCTCAGTTTGGCAATAAAATGGTGATTAGTGATGCAGGCGTTGCAGTAGAAATGTTGTTGGCTGCATTAAAAAGTGCTGGATTAAATGTATACATTAACGTGCCCAGTATAAGTGATCAAACCTATAGGGATATTGCGTTGAATGAAATCGAATCGTTGACGTCCAAAGCTAAATTACTTGCACAAGACGTATACAGCCAAGTAAAAACCACCTTGGCTGGATGATGGTTATTACATGTTGGCATAATTAGGACCGCTTCCGCCCTCTGGAGGAACCCATTTTATATTCTGTGTAGGATCCTTAATGTCGCAGGATTTACAGTGAATACAATTTTGCGCATTGATCACCAATTTTGGTTGCGTGTTTAATTGATTAACTATTTCGTATACTCCAGCAGGACAATAACGTGTCTCTGGTGATCCGTAGAGATAATAATTGGTATTGATTGCAGTATCGTAATCAGTGAGTTTTAGGTGAACTGGTTGGTTTTCATTATGGTGAATATTGGCCAGATACACAGAACTGTTTTTATCAAAGGAAACAATTCCATCAGGTTTTGGATAATAGATAGGTTGTTGAGTCTTAATAGGTTTTAATTGTAAATGGTCATAATGATGTGTGAACGTCCAAGGCGTCTTTCCTTTGAACACGTAAAACTCTAAAGCGCTATAAATTAAACCAAGGGTTCTCCCGAACTTAAATGATGGCCTAATATTCCGAATTTTGTAGAGTTCTTGTCCAACCCAGCTGGTTTTCACTTTTTCTGTAAAAACACTTAATTCGTTGGCATTGTCATGAGAAGCATGTTGAAAATGCTGAATAATTGTTTCTGCAGCAATGAGACCTGTTTTTAAGGCAGTATGTGTCCCCTTTATTTTGGCAACATTCACAAATCCTGCCGCATCACCAATTAATAACCCGCCAGGGAAGCTTAACTTTGGAATAGACTGCCACCCGCCTTCAGAGAGTGTTTTGGCTCCGTAACTGATTCTTCTTCCACCTAGGAGGAGTTTCTGAATCGTTGGATGAGTTTTAAATTGTTGAAACTCATCAAAGGGGCTGGTATAGGGATTTTGATAATCAAGACCAATCACTAAACCAATCGAAATTTGTCTGTCGTCAAGATGGTATATCCAGCCTCCGCCGTAAGTTTCACTAGCCAATGGCCAACCAACCGTGTGAATTACTTTACCTTTTTGATGAACACTGGGATCAACTTCCCACACCTCTTTAAATCCTAGAGCGTAGGTTTGTGGAGAACAATTGTCTGTCAGTGAATATTTTTTCTTTAATTGCTCAGTGAGCGATCCCCGACAGCCTTCTGCAAAAAGAGTTTGTTTTGCAAATATATTTAAACCTGGTTGATAGAGCGCGGTTCGATTTCCCTCTTTATCAATACCCATATCTCCCGTGGTGATACCAATAACATGATCGTGTTCATCATACAAGATGGAGGCAGCTGAAAAACCAGGGTAAATTTCCACACCAAGATCTTCAGCCTGTTGAGATAACCATTGACAGTATTCACCCACGCT
>JAGXAW010000019.1 GCA_018971415.1 Betaproteobacteria bacterium | reverse complement strand
ACTCCATCTATAACACATGACGTTTTTCTTTTTTAATTAAACAATAAAATTAATGAGTTAGCTGCTAAAAGTTTTAGATGATTTACAAATAAGAAATGAAGAAGTATTTATTGGAAGTTTTAGAAATCAAAAGATTTTGTTCCTTAAAAGTGATTTACAAATGACGAAAAACATTTATTTTTTATAAGCTTCTTTAATTTTTTGAAGTAAATTTTACATATCCTCATACTTTTTAGCCTTATCGCTTAACAATATTTAACAAGTATTGATTGATGAAGGACACAAAATACCCTACAGGCATTAGGCTTTTGAACTAGAATAATAATGTGAGTGGTGTTGTATTAAGTTAATGTATGGTTTATTCATTATTCGTCCAAGGTATATAAATCATGACAGCATTGTTAGATCAATTCATTGTTGCCTTTGATCGTAGTCTTAGAGTACTTACTTCCTCTCCTCGAGCTGGCAGATTGATTCCTGGTAAAGACATTCAGGATGAGAGCCTCACTAGTGAAGATCGCCACTATGCTGCTCGTTTAATGCGTATTAATCATACTGGCGAAGTTTGTGCACAGGCCCTGTATCAGGGACAGGCTTTAACTGCAAGACGCCAATATACTAAAGAGGCATTAAAAGAAGCGGCCCAAGAAGAATTGGATCACTTGGTATGGTGTGAAACACGCATTAAAGAACTGGGTGGAAGAGTTAGTTATTTAAACCCAGTTTGGTATACCGGTGCTTTTCTAATGGGGGTTACAGCGGGTATTGCAGGAGATGGCTGGAACTTAGCATTTCTTAAAGAAACAGAAAAACAAGTTGAAGAGCATCTTAATTCACACTTGGAGAAATTAACTCCCAAAGACGTTAAAACCAAGGCAATCGTTGAAGTAATGCGTGAAGATGAAAAAGGCCACGCTAAGCTTGCTGAATCTCTAGGTGCCTATGAGTTTCCAGAGTGGATTAAAAAAGCCATGAAACTGAGCTCAAAAATGATGACTAAAACTGTCTATTGGGTTTAAGCCAATTTTGTCATAAAATGAGCACCATTTACCTACTCGAGTTTATACCATGACCAGTCTCATCTCCCCTGAGTTTAAAACCACCGTTCTCATCGAAGCGCTACCCTACATTCAGCGCTTTCATGGAAAAACCATTGTGATCAAATATGGTGGTAATGCGATGACAGATGTGGCCCTTCAAGAGGGTTTCGCAAGGGATGTGGTACTGTTAAAACTCATTGGAATGAACCCTGTTGTGGTACACGGTGGTGGCCCACAAATTGGTGAGTTATTAAAGAGAGTAGGTAAACAAAGTGAGTTTATTCAGGGTATGCGCGTCACTGATGAGGAAACCTTGGATGTGGTGGAAATGGTGTTAGGGGGTCTTGTTAATCAGGATATTGTTACCTTAATTAACCGTGCGGGTGGAAACGCGGTTGGGTTAACAGGAAAAGATGGAAACTTTATTCACGCCAGAAAACTCAAGATTCGTAATCCCCAGCAGTCTGATGAAGAAATTGATATTGGCCAGGTAGGGGAAGTGGTCAGTATTGATCCCAACATAGTGAATTTACTCTCCAAACAAAACTTTATTCCAGTGATTGCGCCCCTTGGTGTGGGTGAGGATGGCGAAGCTTACAATATTAATGCCGATCTTGTTGCAGGTAAACTTGCAGTGACCTTACAAGCTGAGAAGCTCCTCTTACTAACCAATACTTCCGGTGTATTAGATAAAGAAGGGCAGGTTTTAACTGGCCTTAATACTTCAAAGGTTCAAGCCTTAATTGCTGATGGGACGATTTCAGGGGGTATGTTACCAAAAGTTGACTGTGCCTTGGATGCCGTACAAAACGGGGTTAAAACCTCGCACATTATTGATGGACGGGTGCCCCATGCTCTGTTGTTGGAAGTTCTAACGGATGAGGGAATAGGAACACTGATCCGTGGCGCTGCCGCCAATCGCGCACAAAACTAAATAGACCTTAAGCTGGGTATAGTGCACCCAGCACAACAGGATGCTTTGCCCCTGTGACAGAGGGGATGTTGCCAGTTAAACCCTGCTCAAAGGCATAGGCAAGCCAGGCAAAGGCTGCCGCTTCAACCTGATCAACGGCCAGTCCAAATTCTTTAGTGGTGGTGATCTTTGCTTCGGGTAAATGAGTCGCTACTCTCTCAATCAAGAAAGTATTAAGAGCACCACCGCCGCAACAAATGAGCTCTAAAGGTAAATGCCCCTTGAGCTCTTTTACGGCTTGAACCACACTCAAGGCTGTGAATTCTGTTAGGGTAGCTTGCACGTCCTGCGCCGCAAGATGATTAACAAGATCAATGCTAAGAAGCCAAGCTAAGTTAAAGTCTTCCCGGCCTGTGCTCTTAGGTGGCGCTAAGGATAAAAAAGGATGCTGGAGTAAGCACTCCAACAAGTCATTATTGATTTTACCTGTCCTTGCCCAAGCGCCTCCATCATCAAAAGATTGCCCTATTGAGCGTTCAATCCAACCATCAAGTAATAGGTTAGCGGGACCACAGTCAAAGCCAATTACTGGTTGATTGGGGTAAAGGCTGGTTAAATTAGCAATGCCCCCAAGATTGAGAATGATTCGGTGCACGTCCTCTAAACTAAACCAAGCCTGATGCACTCTTGGCACCAAAGGCGCACCTTGCCCTCCCGCAGCGATGTCGCGAGACCGAAAATCACAAATTGTATTGATGCCAGTTAACTCAGCAAGCAAAGCCCCGTTCACCAATTGGGTGGTAAAACCCTTACTCGGTTGATGACGTATGGTCTGTCCATGACAACCTATTGCTTTGACAGATGAAGTATCAATATTTAGGTTTTTAACGCACTGAGCATAAAGCCTACTTAACTGATTGGCCGTCAGCGAGGCCATTTCAAGCTCATGCTCAAAGGCGCCAGATTGATTTAGGGTAATTAAGTTGTGTTTTAAGTCTTTAGCAAAAGGAAGGTGAGTGTGCTTTAAGACAAGTGGCATGGTACCACTTAAGTCAACCAACACAGCATCAACCCCATCCAAACTGGTCCCTGACATCAAGCCGATGTAAAGAAGGGGTTGGGGATTACTCGAAGTTGGCTGCTGCTGTTGCTGTGCCACGGATGGCGTTTAATTCTTTAATTAAGGGAGCGGTGGCTGCTAAAAATTGATTTTTAGCGCGTCCGGCAATGTTAACAGATGCGCGAAGATAGCGACGAACTTCTGCACCTTGTGGATCTCTTTGCACATTATTAATTTTAAATTCGTAATGTAAATGAGGTCCGGTGGCCCAGCCTGTCATGCCAACGTAGCCAATGAGTTCGCCTTGACGGATTTTTTCGCCAACACGCAAACCTCGAGCAAACCCTGATAGGTGGCCATATACGGTATCGACGCCATTGCTATGACGAAGCTCGATTACGTTTCCATATCCATTTTTCCAGCCAGCAAAAACCACCGTAGCATTGGCCACTGCTTCAATTGGAGTGCCCATTGGTGCGGCCAAATCAATTCCTTTGTGCGCACGCCACATCTTAAGAATGGGGTGGAAGCGTTCTGTGGTAAAGCCTGAGGTCACTCTAGAGAAAGGAATGGGTGAGCGTAAGAAGGAGGCTTTAATGCCCACGCCCTCAGGGGTAAAGTAATCTCCACCATCAGTGGTGGCGTAATAGACACGGCGGAAGGTTTGGCCTTTATTCACAAATTCCGCAGCCATGATACGCCCAGGTTTAATCTGGTCAAATTCGTCGGTACTTGCCTCATAAATGACTGAGAAAGTGTCACCACGACGCAAATCATTATGAAAATCAATATCCGTTGAGAAGAGGTGGGTTAATTGCCGGGTCACACTATCAGGTAGTCCTGCATTATCGGCAGCGGCAAAGAGTGAGCTATAAATGGTGCCTGTGGCTTGCAGGAGCTCTTTACTCTCTGAGGCCGCAACAAGGGTTGCCTCAAAATGATCCGCAACACGGGAAACTTTGAGGATTTGTTGGTCATTGAGGGGAAAGCGTAGGCTCACCAATGTGCCGTTGGGATTCTTTTGAATGCGGATGGGTTTACCAGGAGCCATGCTTCTAAAAATAGCCGAGGCGGTATTATCACTGCGAATAAATGACACAGCCTCTTGATCATCAACGCCCATTCTGTATAACAGAGAAGCTAAGGTATCACCGTTATGGACGCTGTCCTGTTGGGTATAAAGCCCAGGGGTACTTACTCCTAACAGCTCGTTACGGGTGATGTCTTCAATTACAGGAGTAATACTGTGATTTCCCGTTGATAAGCCTGGGGTAATACCAAAGGCTGTGGCGCCACCAAAGAGCAACATCAGAATTGTCGCAACCATCCCGCTACGACGTGAATCAGAGGCCTTTGTTAACGAATTTTGGGTTAAAATCCAATGCTTAAGGATTTGAAAAGTATTTTTTATCATTTTCATAGGGCTAATTTTACCAGAACCCTGGTTTTTGGACAAACAGGCAGACAAACCCCAATTTTTAACCATTTTCCAGCAGGATAAGTGCACTTAATGAGTACAACCAACCATTTTGACGAAATTAAACGTGGATCCGATGAAATATTGCCGGAAGCTCAGCTAATTGAGCGTCTTGCCACCGGCAAACCCCTTAAAGTCAAGGCGGGCTTTGACCCCACGGCCCCTGACTTACATTTAGGGCATACCGTTTTAATTAATAAGCTTAAAGTGCTGCAAGATTTTGGTCATGACATTGTGTTTTTAATTGGCGATTTTACGGGTTTAATTGGGGACCCTACAGGTCGTAATCAGACCCGCCCACCCTTAACGCCCGAACAGGTTAAGCAAAATGCCACAACTTACCAGGCGCAAGTCTTTAAGATTTTAGACCCACAGCGAACCACCATTGCCTTTAACTCCACCTGGATGAATGAGTTATGGGCGGCAGGACTCATTAAACTTGCGGCAACGCACACCGTGGCAAGGATGCTTGAGCGTGATGACTTTGCTAAACGCTTTAAGGCAGAGCTGCCTATTGCCATACATGAATTTCTCTATCCATTAGTGCAAGGTTACGATTCAGTGGCCTTAAAGGCTGATTTGGAGTTAGGTGGTACTGATCAAAAGTTTAATCTACTGATGGGTCGTGAATTACAAAAGCATTTTGGCCAAACACCTCAATCGATTCTGACCATGCCCTTGTTAGAGGGCACGGATGGCGTTAATAAAATGTCCAAATCGCAGAACAATTACATTGGCATTAATGAAGCGCCAGGTGATCAATTTGGTAAGTTAATGTCTATTTCAGATGAGTTGATGTGGCGCTATTATGAACTCCTGTCCTTTGTCTCTCTTACCACCATTGCCAAATACAAAAAAGAAGTCAGTGAGGGCCGTAATCCCCGGGATATTAAAGTGTTGTTAGCGCAAGAGATTGTTGCTCGCTTTCATGGGCAACTTGCTGCAGAACAGGCCTTAATCGACTTTGAATCGCGTTTTCGTCATGGTGGTATACCTGAGGATTTGGTAGACATTGAGCTTCAAGTGGGGGTGGCAGGTTTAGCTATTCCTCAGGTCATGAAACTCACTCAATTGGTGGCAAGTACCAGTGAAGCCATTCGCTTAATTCAAAACAATGGGGTGAAATTTAATGGCGAAGCCATACAAGACAAGGCCTTTCTCTTAACTCCCGGTATGACGGGAGTCATCCAAGTGGGTAAACGTAAATTTGCCAAGGTTAAGTGCTCTTAATATGAGTCTTAGTAAAGCGCTAAGCCCTCTTTGGTGGACACAGTTTTGTGGCGCTTTTAACGATAACTTATACAAAAATGCATTAATTATCATCTTTACGTTTCAAGCCAACAGTTGGGGGATTAAGGAAGGTGCATGGTGGGTGAATGTTATTGCCGCCCTCTTTATTCTTCCTTTTGTTCTGTTCTCCTTAATGGCTGGGCGTGTGGCTGATCGATTGATTAAAACACGGCTTATTCGTTTTCTTAAAATCATTGAAGTTATTTTAATGCTGCTGGGGTCCTTGGCAATTTTGCAGCATTCCCTGTGGGCAATTTTAACGGTTATATTCTTGTTAGGTGTTCACTCGAGTTTTTTTGGTCCGGTGAAATATGCCATTCTACCTGAGCTTGTTGGCGAAAAAGCCTTGGCTTTAGCCAATGGTTGGGTGGAGCTTGGAACGTTTATGGCCATTATTTTAGGAACAAACCTCAGTGCACTCCTTATTCCTCAGGGAAGAATGGGGACTCTTATACTGATCCTCACGGTGATGCTGGTGGCTCTCTTGGGGTTATGGTCAAGCTTTAAAATTAGTCCCACTTTGGTAAAAGACAATTCCGTTCTAATTGGCCTTAATCCTTTTGCGGGGCTATTCACCCATTTCTCCATCGCCAATCAGGTCAAGGGGCTGTGGGCTGCGATCATTGGGAACTCTTGGTTTTGGTTTTTTGGTGCAATTTATTTGACTCAACTGCCCAGCTACTCTAAGGAGGTGCTTCACGGTAGCGCCTATTTAGTGACTTTACTGTGGACATTGCTGGCACTCTTTGTGGCACTAGGATCCCTCATCTCGGGTCGTTTACTGACCACTCGCGCTGCTCCTTTTTTAATCACTGTCGCCTTAGTGGGGATGGGTGTTTTATCCTTGCAGCTCTCCTATTTAGAGCATTGGGTTAGTGATTACAAAATCATCGATGCCCTCATGGGGGTGGTGCTACTGGGTTTTTTTGCTGGAATTTATATAGTCCCGATGTACGTGTGGATTCAACAGCGTACCCCACTTCATCATCGCGCTGCCATATTGGGGTTAACCAATATGTTTAATGCCTTATTCATGATTGTGGCTTCCTTACTCATCCTCTTGGGTCTATCCCATGGCTTTACCATTAGTAACATGTTCGCTATTGTGGGTGGCTTAAATGGATTATTTTTAATTCTACTTTTAGTGTTTGCCCGTAATCTCCTGTGGCAGAGAAAAGACAGGAAGTCTCAATGACTACCCACTTGCCAGCGCAGCGTATAGATCAAGATGGGGTTAAGCATGTGGACGTTCGTGCCATCATCGCCCTTGCCGCACCGCTTTTTTTTAATAGCAGTTTACAGGTTGTTTTAAATTTAACGGACACCTGGTTCATTGGCAAACTCTCCACCGACGCCATGGCTGCCATGGGGGCGTGTTACTACCTGGTGTTTGTTTTCTTTTTATTAATTGGTGGCGTTGGCATGGGAGTGCAAACTTTAGTGGCTCAGGCCTATGGGGCTGGGCGCTATAGTGAAGCGGCCAAGGCAGGCTGGAGTGGGCTCTGGGGGTCACTTTTTACCACGCCCTTATTTTTATTGGTGGCCTTTCAGGGAAACTGGTTTTTAAGTCCCTTTGGTTTAGATCCCCATGTCAGTGAATTGGCCAATCAGTTTTGGATGCCAAGACTTCTTGGTGGGTCTATTTCAGCCATTTTGTATTCTTTGAATTCATTTTTTAATGGCATCAGTCGACCACGAGTAAGCTTATGGGTGATGCTCACCGTGATGCTGACCAACGCCTTATTTAATGAGTTATTTATTGTTTATCTTCATATGGGGATTAGAGGGGCTGCCTGGGCCAGTACGTTAGCTCTTGTGGTGGGCGTTATCATTGGTTTACTTTTTTTTGTGAGTCCCTTATTTCACCGCGAGTTTCACACGCGAAGCGCTTGGCGTCCAAGCTTTACTGGCTTAGTACAAGTTTTTCGGTTGGGCGTGCCAACGGGTTTATTTCCTGCGGTGGATGTCATTGGTCTTGCTTTGTTTCAACTAATGCAAGTGCATTTGAGCTCAGTGGATGGAGCAGCAACACAAATTGTGATGATGCTGACCTCCGTTGCCTATATGCCTGCCATCGGTATTGCTCTAGCTGGTACGACTTTAGTGGGGCAATCCATAGGAGCAGGGGATAAAAATTGGGCCATGCGCTGCGCTAAGGTCATTATGTTAATGTCCATGATATATATGGGCGTCACAGGGCTGATCCTCGCCTTAAGTGGTCATTGGGTGATGAGTATGTTTGTCTCTGAGGGCCAATTTGATCAAAGCGTCACTGATCTTGGACAAAAGCTGTTGTGGATCGCTGCGGCCTATCAAGTGTTTGATGGTTTAAATCTCTCCAGCTCCTTTTGTTTACGTGGCGCTGGCGATGTACGCTTTCCCACGCTCATGCTGCTTGTCCTATCTTGGCTAGTGTTTATGCCCTTGTGTCATATGTTAACTTTTCTGCCCCAGCAAGGATGGGTGGATTTCCTCCCCCAGTTCGGTTGGGGAGCAGTGGGTGGCTGGATAGCGGCATTGGTATATACTATTTGTTTGGGTTTTTCCTTGTGGCTGCGCTGGCGATCTCAAGCGTGGCAAAAAATTAATGTGTTTTCATGAGTCTTCACACACGACACGCCCTAATACATAAATGGCTTAGAGTACTACTCTTGGTGGTTTTGCTTTTTGCCGTGCAGTGGCTACAAAGCACTCACTATCATCACGTAAGTGTTGACGAGCACTGCGTGGTCTGTCAGCTGGTTTCCAATCAGCCTACAGTGGGTGGCAAAGATGATTCACACTCTTTAACGCAAAGTTGGTATTTAATTCTTATCCTCACGCTGTTTTATTCTGTGGGGCGGCCTTATTCTGTCCAGTTGTTTCCCTATTCCTCTCGCGCTCCGCCTTATCTTTAATACTCTTTATTTCTCTACCTAAGTTAGAGACGGTTTGATTTAAATGAATGGTTAAGGAGAAGGCTGATGAAAGCGCCTTTAATGTTTAGCGCCTTGGTGCTAACAAATGGTTTTATGTTTGGTGTTCACGCAGAGGATGCACTACCCATTGTGATGATGAGTCCTGTGATTGTGAATGCGACAGCGCCCGCAGACAATGCTCGTCATCAAGTGAGTTTGGAGGGGGTATCGCAATATCATTTCTCTGACAGTGATATTGCCTCACTACCTCAAGGAGACAACACTCCCTTAAATGAAGTATTACTTCAAGCGCCAGGTGTGGTGCAAGATGGTTTTGGACAAATCCATGTTCGGGGTAATCACGGCAATTTACAATACCGATTAAATGGGATTTTAATTCCTTCAGGGTTAAGTGGTTTTGGGCAGATTTTTGATTCACGAATGATCAGTAGCATGAATTTACTGACAGGCGCTCTGCCGGCAGATTATGGTTATGATACGGCGGGAGTGGTGGATATGCATACCGCAGGCGCCAAATCGGATCCCTTTGGTGAGGTTTCGCTGATAATGGGTTCGCGAGATTATTTTCAGACGGGAGTGCTGGCAAACGGTACCCGGGGCAAATTAAGTTATAACCTTTCAGCATCATTTTTGACGAGTGAGCTTGGTATACAAAATCCTCAAGGGGGATTAAACGCGCTTCATGATCGGACAGGGCAGGCTAATGGTTTTGGTTTATTGGCCTATGAGGTCAATGCCGATGAACAAGTTAGTTTCATGTTTGGACAAGCGAGTAATGTTTTTCAAATTCCCAATCGAATTGGATTGGATCCTCAATACAATTCAACGCTCACTCCCGCCAATCCATCGAGTCAACTCAATGACCAACAAAACGAGTTAAATAGCTTTCAAGTATTAAGTCTTAAGAGTCACTTGTCTTCATCGGTGGATACACAGTGGTCACTGTACCATCGAGTTAGCAGAATTCAGTATTTGCCTGACCCGCAACTTGGCGATCTTTTTTATACCGGAGTGAGCAGTAACATCACACGGCGCAATGAAGCACTGGGTGTGCAAAATGACACCCATGATGTCATCAACGCTGAACATACTCTCTCCTGGGGACTGATGGCTCAGAATGAACGTTTTTTAACAGACAATAACTCACAGGTGTTTTATTTAAATCAATTAAATACAAACAATATCGCGAGCTCTTCCCCAGCTACGGTGGTTAGTAACAGTAACTCAAACAGCCGATATCTCGGACTGTATGTGGCTGATCAGTGGCGTTTTATTGAGCACTGGAGCATGAACTACGGGTTACGCTTTGATCAAGTGGCGGGGCTCACCAATGCCAATCAAATAAGTCCTCGAGTAAATCTTCTTTATCAGCCCGATGAGCGCACCTCTTGGCACGTGGGTTATGCCAATTATTTTACTCCTCCTGCTAATGAGCTTATTAATACCACTACGGTGGCCGCCTATGCCAACACCACTAATCAGTCCTCCTCTGGGGCGAATTTAACGGTGCAGGCTGAGCGAACTCAGTATTTTGATGTAGGTGTTGATTATCGGCTGAGTAGTGATTGGAATGTCAGTTGGGATGGGTACTACAGTTACGTTAAGAACTTACAAGATGAGGGACAATTTGGTAATGCCCTCATTTACTCAGCCTTTAACTACAGCGAAGGCGTTATTTATGGCAGTGAATGGTCTGCCAATTATCATCATGATCGTTGGTCTGGTAATGTGAATTTTTCTGTGAGTCGAGCACAGGCCAAAAATGTGGCCACTGGTCAATACAATTTCCCAGCGAATGAGCTTAACTATATTGCACAAAACTGGGTTTATCTTGATCATGATCAACGCTATACCTTATCCGGCTCATTAAAGTACCGAGGTCAGTTTCTGACTTATGCGTTGGATGGATTATTTGGTAGTGGCCTTAGAAGCGGTTTTGCCAATACACAAAATTTACCAGCTTATGCCACATTGAATGGTTCATTAAGCCACCGTTTTAGAGACTACCATAATGTTGAGGCGCGTTTGACGGTACTTAATCTTTTTGATCGTAGTTACTTATTGCGAGATGGCACGGGAATTGGCGTGGGGGCGCCACAGTATGGCTTTAGACGAACTATTCTGATGACGATGAGTTATCCTTTTTAGCTTTGGTTTTTGCTCGAGGATGAGAGGCATCATAGACTTGAGCAAGATGCTGAAAATCAAGATGGGTGTACACCTGGGTGGAGACAATGCTGGCGTGTCCCAGCATTTCTTGTACAGCCCTTAAATCACCACTCGATTGTAAAACATGGGAAGCAAAGGAATGGCGAAGCACGTGAGGATGGACATGGTCCGCGAGCCCTAGCTGCTGCGCTCTTAATTTTACTCTTTGCTGAATACTTCGTTGACTTAAGCGCTGTCCATCACGACTTAAAAAAAGTGCGTTTTCTTGAGGGTATTGTTTTTCTGCATGCATCAGATAGCGTTTAATGGCATCGCTTGCAAATCGTCCAATTGGAACAATACGTGTTTTTGATCCTTTTCCGGTGACACGCAGAGTGTGCTCATCCCATTGAATATCGCTGCGGTTTAAAGAGGCCAGCTCCTGTAAACGTAAACCCGATGAGTAAAATAGTTCTAACAACGCATGGTCTCTTAAGGCAGTGGGCTCTTCCCCTAAATCTGACATCAATAGTTGAGCTCGATCAGGGGAGAGAGCGTGAGGCAAATGTTTTTTAACCTTCGGTGAGCGCACATCATGGCAAGGGTTTTGCGTCATCAAGCGTTGACGAATTAAATAATGATAAAACCCTCGCCATGCGCTGAGTAGTCGACTTAAACTGCGCTCCCCCAAACCTTGTGCATGCAGTTTACCAATGAGTTGGCGTATACGCTGCCCCGTGGCCTCTGTGGGTTTTTCTGGAGAAAGAAGAGTTAAGAGCTCTTCCACATCACGACGATAGTGTTTGACAGTGAGTGTTGATAAACGCCGCTCGTGCTCAAGGTAATGACAATAGAGCTCGAGGGTGGGCTCAGTCAACAATGTCTTGCTCATGAGTGTGGCGCTTGATACTGTGGGCAACGAGTTCGGCTAAACGTTCTAAGTACAAGGTACCCATGCCATCATAGAAGCGTTTGTCTTCATTTGAGGCCAATAACAGGGCGCCAAAGGTGCGATGTTGTTTGAGTGGTAATAGGGCGAAGGAGCTGCAATGCTCTTCCTCTTCAGATAACCACGAGGCGATGTGATAAGGGGGGTTGTCACCACACAGGGGCTTACTCATCTCCTCAATGCTGTGACGAATTTCATGGCTCACTGCATTAAACTCGGGAGCCTCTTGAGCGTGAGCTTCATCGGTGCTGACTCCCCATAATCTCAGAGCCATGAAAGGCACATGAAAGTGTTCTGAGAGAGCATGATAAACAGTTGCAAGAACGCCTGAGAGTAGGCGTTGATTCATTAATTCACAACTGAAGTGATGAATTTTACTGCTGGTCTCATCGTTTTCTTTTGCAAAACCAATTAATTCGTTGAGCTTACTCTCCAGTGCTCGGTTTTTTTCACGAAAGGCAATCAGTTGCCGCTCATTTAAAGAAACAGCGTGACCGCCATGGGGATGGGGGATGGAGAGCTGGGTGAGCAAGTGACTGTGCTCGTTAAAAAACTCTGGGTGAAGCGTTAACCAATTGGCTACTTGTTCAGATGAAAAAGACATAATTACCTCGTGTGTTCTGGCAGCGTTACGCTACCTTCAAAAACCGTGACGGCGTCTCCTGTCATCAATACAGGAGAGCCGCTGCCAGCCCATTCAATGCTAAGTATCCCACCGCGTGTAGACACTTCTACTTGAGCGTCAAGTAACTGTTGGCGAATTCCACTAACCACCGCAGCACAGGCACCAGTACCGCAGGCCAAGGTTTCACCAGCTCCTCGCTCATAAACACGTAAGCGAATATGCCGCCTATCAACAATTTCCATGAAACCGGCATTTACCCTCTGTGGAAAACGGGCGTGGTATTCTATTAAAGGCCCTTCAGTGGCAACTGGAGCCTTATCAATGTTATCAACGATCTGTACTGCATGGGGGTTACCCATGGATAGCGCAGCGATGTGTTTATCTTGCTCGCCAAGATTGAGTGAGTAGAGTAGCGCTTCCTCAGTTGCGACAAAGGGAATCTCAGAGGGGCTAAATTTTGGTACACCCATATTGACGGTCACTCGGCCATCGGGCAAGAGTTGTGGTGAGATAATGCCTCCCGCGGTTTCAACCAATAACTGATGTTTGGTGGTCAATTGATGATCCACCACAAAGCGAGCAAAACAGCGAGCACCGTTGCCACAGTTCTCCACTTCGCTGCCATCGGCATTTAGTATGCGATAACGAAAATCATGTTGCTCTTGCTGTGGTTTTTCAACCAATAGAATTTGATCGCAACCCACCCCAAAGTGTCGATCGGCTAGCCACTGACAATCCTCTACCGATAACGTAATGTTTTGGTTAATGGCATCAATGACAATAAAATCATTGCCAAAACCTTGCATTTTTGTGAAAGTGAGTTTCATACAATCCTTAATTTCAATACTTAGTAGAAATGCTAACGTGTTTTTTATTTTATGCCTATTTTATTTATAGGGAGAGGCAACGCCAGCTGGACGGGTTTTAAAGCGTTTATGACTCCACAGGTAGAGTTCGGGTTTTTCTAGAACACGCTCTTCAATAAAGGCATTCATGCGCCGAGTATCCAATTTAATGTCATCGCTTGGATAGTGATCCCAGGCAGGATAAAAGCGGATGGTTAAGTGTCCATTAGCATAGTCTTGGTGAGCATAGCTTGGAATCACCTTGGCTTTACTGAGTTTACTCAAACGTGAGAGAGCTGGAACCGTGGCGGCTTGTTGGGTAAAAAAATCCACAAAAATGGATTCCTTTGGACCAAAATCCAAATCAGGATGGTAATAAAAAGCCCAACCTGTTTTTAAGTCGCGCACAATGGGGCGAATGCCATCTTGCCTAGAAAACATCTTTCCTCGCCCCCAACGCAGCCGGTGCCGTTGGATTTGTTGATCTATTTTAAGATTTTTATGGCGTGCATATAAGGATAGTAAATTCACATCAGCAGCCAAACAAATCCCCCCCGTGTCCATGCCAAAGAAATGGGGCGCTAAAATAATCACCGGACCTTCTTTCAAGGCTTCCTCCAGGTACTCAAAATGCTCATAGCGCACAATCTGTTTCATTTTATCAAGCGGGGTAAACCAGGCCATGCCTTGCGAGAGAATATGGGTTGCAAAGGCCTGAAAATGCCGTTTAGCAACGAGTTGGCAGTCTTCTTGGCGCCATTGTGGGAAACACAGGGCAAGATTGGTCAGTGTCACCTGACGACGCTGACTCGCCAGGATATAGGCAAGATTACCTAAAACCATACCAAGACGGTTGATCCAGGGGAGGGGCAAAAAATGCAGTAACCATAAAAAAAATAAACTAATTCGCATACAGTGTGTCAATTACCTTTGAGTTGCTTTCAATAACAATATTATTTATACTCAATTTTTTTGAGAAAAGGCGGGGGTCGCCATGAGTCAATATCTTTTCACCTCGGAGTCCGTCTCCGAAGGTCATCCGGATAAAGTTGCCGATCAAATCTCTGATGGTGTGTTAGATGCTATTCTAGCTCAGGATCCACATGCTCGTGTAGCCTGTGAAGTACTAACCAGTACGGGTCTTATCGTTATATCAGGGGAAATTACCACTTCAGCCAACATTAACTACATCGACGTTGCTCGCAATGTGGTGAAACGCATTGGTTACAACAGTTCTGAGATTGGTTTTGATTACCAAACCTGCGCGGTGCTCACTGCTCTTAATCGTCAAAGCCCGGATATTGCATTGGGCGTTAATGAAGGATCAGGATTAGATCTTGATCAAGGGGCAGGTGACCAGGGTTTAATGTTTGGTTATGCCACCAATGAGACTGACAGCTATATGCCGCTTGCTATTCACTTGGCGCATCGCTTGGTGCAACGTCAGTCACAGCTCAGAAAAGACGGTCGTTTGCCGTTTTTAAGGCCAGATGCCAAATCTCAGGTCACTATTCGTTATGTAGACGGTCAAGCTGTGGGTATTGATACCGTGGTGTTATCCACTCAGCATAATCCAGACATTAGTCACGCTGATCTGAAGGAAGCGGTGATTGAGGAGATCATTAAGCCTGTTTTACCGGGCCAATTGATTAAACCAGATACCCAGTTTTTAGTGAACCCAACGGGGCGTTTTGTGGTGGGTGGACCGATGGGCGATTGTGGTTTGACTGGTCGCAAAATCATTGTTGATACCTATGGTGGCGCTGCTCATCATGGGGGCGGAGCCTTTTCAGGAAAAGACCCATCAAAAGTGGACCGTTCAGCAGCCTATGCCATGCGCCATGTGGCTAAAAACATTGTGGCAGCAGGCCTGGCCCAGCGCTGTGAAGTGCAGGTGGCCTATGCCATCGGCATTGCTAAACCAGTTAGCTTGATGGTGAACTCTTTTGGTACAGGGGTACTCTCAGATGAGCGTTTAGCAGAACTTGTCTTGGAACACTTTGACTTAAGACCAAAAGGCATTATCCAGTCATTGGATTTATTAAGACCCATTTACAGTAAAACTGCTGCCTACGGTCACTTTGGCCGCGAAGAACCTGAATTTTCCTGGGAAGCGTTAGACCGCGTCGCTGCCCTCAAACAAGCGATTTAAGGAGCTATGAGAATGAGTGCTTTACCTAAAACACACAATGATGTTGATTACAAAGTAGCTGATATATCCCTAGCAGATTGGGGCCGTAAAGAGATTTTGATTGCCGAGCGTGAGATGCCAGGATTAATGACTCTTCGTGAGGAATATGCTGGCAGTAAGCCCTTGAAAGGTGCTCGAATTGCTGGTTGTTTGCACATGACTATTCAAACCGCCGTATTAATTGAAACCTTGGTGGACTTGGGCGCTGATGTGCGCTGGAGTTCTTGCAATATTTTCTCTACCCAAGATCAGGCGGCAGCAGCCATTGCCCAGGCCGGAATTCCTGTGTTTGCCTGGAAAGGGGAAACGGAAGAAGAGTTCTGGTGGTGTGTTGAAAAAACCATTTTTGGTCCCAATGGCTGGGTTCCCAATATGATTTTAGATGATGGTGGTGATTTGACCCTCGTGTTACACGATAAATACCCTCATCTATTAGAAAACATTCGTGGTATTTCAGAGGAAACCACCACCGGCGTTCATCGTTTGAATGAAATGCTTAAAAAAGGTGAGTTAAAGTGTCCTGCCTTTAATGTGAATGATTCTGTGACCAAATCCAAGTTCGACAACTTATACGGTTGCCGTGAATCCTTGCTCGATGGCATTAAGCGCGCAACTGACGTGATGGTGGCTGGAAAGATTGCGGTTGTGGCCGGATACGGTGATGTGGGTAAGGGTTGTGCCCAAGCCTTTAGAGGGATGGGCGCAACGGTTTGGGTCACGGAAATTGATCCTATTTGCGCTCTGCAAGCGGCCATGGAAGGCTTTAGAATTGTGACCATGGATGAGGCAGCTGCCTTGGCTGACATTTTTGTTACCGCAACAGGCAATGTTAACGTCATTACCCATGATCACTTACGTGCCATGAAGCATGATGCGATTGTCTGTAACATTGGTCACTTTGATTCTGAAATTGACATTGCCTCACTGCGTCAATACCAGTGGGAAAATATTAAACCTCAAGTGGATCATGTGGTTTTCCCTGACGGAAAACGTATCATTGTCTTGGCTGAGGGACGTCTTGTGAATTTGGGCTGCGCCACTGGCCACCCCAGTTTTGTTATGTCAGCCTCTTTCACCAACCAAGTGATGGCGCAAATTGAGCTGTGGAACAACCCTGGCAAGTATGAGGTGGGTGTGTATATTCTACCTAAACACTTGGATGAGAAAGTGGCGAGATTGCACTTGAAAAAAATCGGTGCCCACTTAACTACCTTGACGCAAGAGCAGGCTAATTATTTGAGCATTAGTCCACAGGGACCCTACAAACCTACTCACTATCGTTACTAAGAGTGGACAGTCAAAAGGGTTTTCCTAAGCTATTTAGTTTTGAGTTCTTTCCGCCCAAAACACCGGAAGGGGTAGAGAAGTTGCGCCATACGCAACGCCAGTTGTCGCAACTTCATCCTGCTTTCTTTTCTGTGACCTTTGGCGCTGGTGGGTCCACGCGCGAGGGGACTTTAGGGGCTGTGCTTGATATTCTGAAAGCAGGCGATCAAGCGGCCCCTCACATTTCTTGCATTGGCAGTACCAAAGCCATGCTGAAGGATATTTTAGAGCAGTATATAGAGCATGGTATTCGCCATGTGGTGGCCTTGCGTGGCGATTTACCTTCAGGCACCTATGGTGGTGGAGAGTTTCGTTTTGCCAGTGAACTCGTTCATTTTATTCGCCAAGAGGTGAGCCAAGATCTTATTATTGAAGTGGCTGCCTACCCCGAGACTCATCCTCAGGCGCGTTCAGCACAGGATGACCTCATTCACTTTAAAGAAAAAGTGGACGCAGGAGCTAATGCCGCAATTACTCAGTATTTTTATAATCCCGATGCGTACTTTGACTTTATCGAACGCTGTGAACAGCAGCATATCGCTATTCCCATTGTGCCGGGTATTATGCCTATCGCTAATTTTAGTCAATTAAGTCGTTTTTCTGAGGCCTGTGGCGCAGAGATCCCGCGATGGATTCGTCAGAAAATGGCAGGTTATGGAGATGATACCGCCTCCATTCGCGCCTTTGGTCTTGATGTGGTTACCCAATTGTGTGACACGCTGTTACGCGCTGGGGCTCCAGGACTACATTTCTATACAATGAATTCAGCCGGTCTAACCAGTGTGATCTGGGACCGGCTGCATTTGTCATCTTACCGCTAGGTTATGCTATTTTGATTTTTTTACGTTGCGCTTCAGCAGCGTGTTGCTCTGCATAGGATTGGTGAGCAGCAGCCTCAGGGTGACCTAAATGAATAGGGTAACCCATATCCATCAACACTGAACCTAAGGCAGACAGACACAGCATGACGTTTTCTGATTTGGCAGAATAACCCATTAAACCAAAGCGCCAGATTTTACCAGCTAAGGGGCCAAGACCCGCTCCGATTTCAAGATTAAACTCCGTTAACAGTGTGCCACGCACTTTTGCTTCATCAATGCCCTCAGGAACTTTAACGGCATTCATTTGCGGCAAACGGTGCTCTTCTTTCACTAAGAACTCAAGACCCATGGCTTCAATCCCTGCCTTAAAGGCGAGATAATGACGTTTGTGTCTAGCCCAAGAGTTTTCTAAGCCTTCTTCACGCACCAAGAGGAGCGATTCATGAAGAGCATAAAGACCGTTGGTTGGCGCGGTATGGTGATAAGTTCTGTTGGTGTTACCCCAGTAACCTAATACCAATTCCAAATCCATAAACCAGCTCTGGCTTTTTCTTTTACGGTTTTTAACCAATTCCACCACGCGATCACTAAAGGAAACCGGGGAGAGTCCTGGCGTGCAGGATAGACATTTTTGGCTGCCAGAGTAAATGGCATCAATATTCCATTCATCTACATAAAGAGGTGTACCGGCTAATTGAGTTACTGCATCAACAATGGTGAGCGCACCATAACGATGGGCGATTTCCACTAGGGTTTTGGCATCTGACATACAGCCTGTTGAGGTTTCAGCCAACACGAACGCCACCACTTTGGTGTCGGGGTTGTTTTTAAGTGCGTCTTCCAATTTGTTGGGATCAACAGGCTCACCCCAGTTGTCTTCAACGACCACAGGGATGCCGCCACAACGCTCAACGTTTTCAATCATACGCCCACCAAATACACCATTGCGGCATACGATGACTTTGTCACCAGGGTTAACCATGTTAACAAAACACATTTCCATACCCACAGAACCAGGCCCTGAGGCGGGGAAGGTCAACGGGTTATTGGTTTGGTAGACATAACGTAATAGGGTTTTTAATTCATCCATCATTTCAACAAAGATGGAATCTAAATAGCCAATACAAGGCAATGACATAGCCGCCAGGACACGTGGGGCGATCTCGGAGGGACCAGGACCCATCATGGTGCGCTGGGGCGGATAAAAAGAATTAATCTTTTTAGGGGGCAAATGTGCAATAGTAGGATTCATAACTATCTCTTCCTTAGTCTAATCCATTATTTTATCAGAATTAGGAATTCTCATAAAACGGATGTGTTTCTCATGTTGTTCGCTTAAGCGAAAGGCGCCACGTTCTAATTCATGGTCATCAAATAGGGTATCACCATTTTGATCAATACGTCCTGTTGCTTTGAGGCCTGTAAAGTCAAAGAGGTTCAAATCGTTTAAGTGTGAGGGAGTGACCTGCTGTAAAGCTTGCGTGATACTCTCAAGGCGCCCTGGAAAGTCTTTTTCCATGGTCCGTAACCATTCTTTTATACCCTGGCGTTTTAAATTCGCTTGGGAACCACATAAATCGCAGGGAATAATTGGAAAGTCTCGATGTTTGGCGTAGCGCGCAATATCCTTTTCTCGGCTGTAGGCAAGGGGGCGAATGACCACATGGTGGCCATCGTCAGAGACGAGTTTGGCGGGCATACCCTTTAAGCGACCACCATAAAATAAATTTAAGAAAAAGGTTTCTAGCATGTCATCTTGATGGTGCCCTAACACAATTTTTGTTGCCTTTAAGGCTTTGGCTGTGCGGTAGAGAACGCCTCTACGTAAGCGTGAACATAAAGAACAGGTGGTTTTTCCTGAGGGGATTTTTTCTTTCACCATGGAGTAAGTGTCCGCTTCAATGATGCGGTAATCCACTGCTCTGTCTTGTAAATACTCGGGTAAAATGTGCGCCGGAAAGCCAGGTTGTTTTTGATCAAGGTTTACAGCAATTAGCTCAAACTCAATGGGCGCTCTTTTTTTCATTTCAAGTAACAGATCGAGTAAGGTATGAGAATCCTTACCGCCACTTAAGCAGACCATTAATCGATCATTGTTCTCGATCATTTGATAATCGCCAATGGCTTTCCCCATGTTGGAGAGTAACCGCTCTTTTAAGCGGTTCATATTGGCTGATAATGGAACATCTAAAATTGGCATAGAATACTGCTTATGAAAAAGTTAATGCCCTCTATTTTACCTGAGTCTTTGTTCCCTAACGATATTCAGTTAGCACACAGTGATCTCTTGCGTCACGAGATTCACCGAGCGATTCAAAAGCATAACGGCTGGATTGATTTTGCACAGTTTATGGAGCTCGCCCTTTACGCACCAGGTCTTGGTTACTATGTGGCAGGCTCCAGTAAACTCGGCAGCAGTGGGGATTTTGTTACGGCTCCGCAATTGGGTCATTTGTTTGCGGCAACCCTGGCCCGTGCCTGTAGCGCGCAATTAGATAAGTGCGGCCTTAAGCACTCGGTGATCCTCGAGTTAGGAGCGGGTACGGGGCAGCTTGCTAAAGATCTATTGTTAGCATTAAAGGAGTTGGGCGCTTTGCCAGAGCGTTATTTAATTTTGGAAGTGAGTCCCGAGCTAAAGGAGCGCCAGGCTCATCTTTTATCCAGCCTTCCTCAAGAGATCACCACACAAGTGGAGTGGCTCAGTCAGTGGCCTGATGCATTTCAAGGCGTACTCATTGCCAATGAAGTGCTGGATGCTTTTGCAGTGCACCGTGTGGAAAAGCGTGAGGAAGGATGGTGGGAGTTGGGGGTAGGTATTGAGGAAGGGGAGCTCATTGAACGGGCTAAGCCACTTAATAACGCACTATTGATGAGAGAGTTGCAACGATTGCCTTCTGACATTCCCACGCCCTATCAAACGGAAGTCAATCTCTCTGCGCTAGCGCTCATCAATACCCTGGCAGAGAGTTTGCTGGCAGGGGCCGCTTTTTTTATTGATTATGGTTTTCCTGCTCGCGAGTTTTATCACCCACAGCGCCATCAAGGAACCTTAATGTGTCACTATCGACACATTGCCCATACGGATCCTCTTCTTTTGTTGGGCTTACAAGACATTACCAGTCATGTGGATTTTACCGCGGTTGCTCGCCGCGCAAGAGAAAGAGGATTGGCGGTGAAAGACTATTCAAGCCAAGCTCGATTTTTACTCGACCATGGTCTGTTAGAACTCTTAACTCAGCCTAATCCATTAGTAAATGAAGCGAGTTTACGTCAATCGCAGGAAGTGAATATGTTAATGAGTCCTGCTGAAATGGGGGAGTTATTTAAAGTACTGGTCTTAGGTAGAGGGGAAGAGAATATGGGCGCCCTTAGTCAGTTAGGGCTTAGTTAAAGCCATTTTGTTGCAACGCCTGAAGACGTAACTCTTTCATTAGGGCAATTTTTTCTGGCACGCTGAGCTCTTCCACAGAGGGCAGTTTGATTGGCTGCAATAAGCTGGCGGCCCGATAAAGTGGATGATTGGTTGCCTCCTCAAGAGAAGCGTGGCGCAGTAGTAAGACGAGGGTTAAAGCTTCCCGATAGCGCTCTGGACGACGAAGCGCATCGGTGTGCTCAAGAAGAGTGAGGGTATCCTGTGCGCTTGTTTGAATCTTCTCTAAACGTGCTTGTGATAACTGATAGGCCAATAGGGTAAGGTCTTTACATTCCCTGGGACACTTTAGTTGCTGGCAAATGGCTTCAATCGATGGTGCAGCGTTCTCTGTGGCAGAGAATATGGCGAGTAACCAGCCAGCAAAACGCTCATTTAAGTTTTGTTTGAGCGCTGCCAATTGATCAACAAACTCTAACGCTCTGTGCTGTTGTGTGGGCCAATAGGCGGCTAACTGAGGCACAATTTTATTGAGCGCTCCACATTCCTCTAACACCTCAAAGAAAGCCGATGGGGTGGTTTCCATGAGGGCACGAGACAATTCTTGCCAAACACGTTCGGGCACCAAGGCATCCACTTCCCCGTTCGCGCTCATTGTTTTCATTAAAGCTAGCGTTTCAGGAGCCAGAGTGAAACCAAAGGGCCGTTTGAAGCGAGCTAAAAATCGCGCGACCCGTAAAATCCTTACAGGGTCTTCCACAAAGGCTTCACTCACGTGACGCAGTACTCGTTGCTGACAATCTTTGATGCCGCCATAGGGGTCGATAATCTGCCCATCACCGCCGCGCGCCATGGCGTTGATGGTGAGATCCCTGCGCCGTAAATCCTCTTCCAATGTCACTTCAGGACTTGCGTGAACGGAAAACCCTTTGTAGCCAAGACCCTTTTTGCGCTCTGTGCGAGCCAGCGCGTATTCCTCATGGGTCTTAGGATGGAGAAAAACCGGAAAATCATTGCCAACAGGTTTAAAGCCCCGCTCAATCATGTCCTCCACCGTGGCGCCCACTACCACATAATCTCGATCCTGGACGCTAAGACCCAATAGCTCATCACGTAGCGCCCCGCCGACTTGATAGATTTTCATGGCTCACCCAAATGAATGGGTTGAAGATTGTCTATGGTAGGGATGGTTCCAATTCGCTCTTTCAATGGAATATAGGGTTTATTTAGTCTCTGACTATAAAGCACCGTGTTGGCCATGACCCGTTTCACATAGTCTCGGGTTTCGTTAAACGGAATAGTTTCAACAAAGACAATACCATCCATAGGTTTTGTTCCTAACCATTGTTTTACCCGTCGTGGTCCCGCGTTATAGCCGGCGGTAGCTAAGGCTGGGGTATTGAGCTGCTCTAACAGGTGTTGCAGGTAATAGGTCCCTAAATTGAGATTAGTTTCAAGTTCAGTGGTTTGATCAGGTAAAAAACGTTTGAGGGACAAATGTTTGGCGATCCAGCGTGCGGTGAGTGGCATGATTTGCATCAGCCCTTGAGCGCCTGTTCTTGATAATGCCTGTGGCGCAAACTGACTCTCTTGGCGGATTAAACCATAGACCCAAGCTTCGTCGAGGTGACGTTTTTTAACATTCTCTTCAAGCTTTGGTTGAAAGGGTGTGGGGTAGCTCAGTGTTAGGTCCTGTTGAGAGCCCGCTTGGCTTGCGCTAAATATTGAGCGATCAAACCATGCTATTTGTTGCGCAACATGTGCTGCGACCAAATGCTCTCTGGCCGTTAAGGATTGATTGGCAGTGTTCCATTCGATTCTATCCATTGGCTTAATATTTAAGCGATGCAGTCGAATGGCCCGTTGCAGTTTGGGCGTGAGTTGAGTGATTTCACTCTCTGTAACAGCGGCAGGCTCGGGCTGTGTTGGCGGTAGCAGTGCCAGCTCATCCCTTGACAATAAGCCGTAAAAATCCGCCTCTTTGCTGAGGGATTCCAAGATAGGTTTAGCATTTTCTGCTTGATTTAAGTGGTTAAATGCTTGAGCCTTCCAGTATTGCCAAAGACGCAGTTTTTGCTCTTTTATGGGCATACTGTTGATGGTCTCTAAAGCCTCTTGCCAACGCTCATTTCTAAGAGCGATACGCACATGCCAAGCTCGATAATGCTCCTCATTGATGCCCTCTTTCGCACGATGAAACCATTCTAAAGCTTGAGGGTTAAGTTTTAGTGCTCCTTGATAGGCGATTTCTGCCCATCCCCAATCGCGATAATAAGGACTGAATTGTCCCGCATGATTTTGCCACCAGTGGGAGGCCTCAAGGGCGTCATCCTTGGCCACCAATTGCAGCGCATAAAGAATGAGGATGGTGTGCGTATCATCCAAGTGTTGCTCAGCTAAGGTTTTATTTAAAAAGCGTTGCGGATCATTATTAACGTTTCGCCACTCTTTATCACGCCATTGCAAGGCGTGGGGAAGGGATTGATTAATCAGTTGGGCACGGTTGTCTTGATGGTTATGAAGCGCATGACTGAGTGCTTGCCACAATTCCTCGTGGCTTAAGGCAGAGAGTGCCGTTAGTGGCGTCACAAGGAGCGTACAAAAATGATTATCAGGATTATCAAGCCAGAGGTTTTTGGCTTGTTTGATGGTTTTGTCAGGTGAAGTGGGGGAGAGGGTGAGGGATAACTTGGCACACAATACATTCACATTATTGAGATCCGGTGCTTCCAGGGTATTTAAAAAAAGTGTGTCTTCGTGGCTATTAAAAAGGGCGTACAGAAGAGCGTTGTGCAGGTTGTTATTAAGAGGACTTTGAGGAAAGTCACTTTTAAACTGCTGCACTTGATGAACCAAATCAGCA
>JAGXAW010000058.1 GCA_018971415.1 Betaproteobacteria bacterium | reverse complement strand
CCTATTCCCATAGCTATTAAAACAAGAAAAATACTTAAATAGATGAAAGTAAGACGATAGGCTTTTTTGGATTGGGTCAGCAACAATAAAAGTCCAGCGGTAAAAACAATAATAAATGAAGTACCAAATACCCCAAAGACCGGTGTCCAACCACTAAACAAACCATTTGGTGTTTGTGAGTAACCCAAAGATAACCAAGGGAAGCCCGTTAGGATAAAACTTCTTAACCATTCGGAAAGTGCCCACAGGGCTGGAGTGATGAATAGCCAACGCACTGACGGAGAGAGATGGAATTTGAATACAAAGTAACCAACGAGAGCTGGAAAACTTGCCAGTAACGCGCCAAAGAGGAAAATGGATAAGACTGATAGAAATAAAGGCATCCCGCCAAAATCATGTAAGCTTATTTCAATCCAGCTGATACCGCTGATGAAAAATCCCATTCCCCATAAAAAACCAATTTCAAAGGCACCCTTTGCTGTTCCCGCTCTGTACCAGAGGAGAAAGAGAACTGTGATAGATAAAATAGGCGCAAGCCAAAAGTTATAGGGAGCAAAGCCCGAGACCGCTAAGGCGCCGGCAAGGGTGGCAATAAACTCAATGATCGCTGGTATTTTCTTCAGCATGTTCGATCTTATTTACTAAAACAGTATGAATTCTTCTGCTATCGGCACGAAGAACTTGCACTGACAGATTATCAAATATGAGTCTTTCCCCTCGTTTGGGTAAGTGTCCGAAGTGACTAATGAGTAGGCCGCCAACAGTGTCGTAATCATCTGATTCAAAATGCGTACCTAAGACGGCGTTAAAGTCTTCCAGTTTGGTTTGGGCCTTGACTCTAAATTTCCCCATTCGATCGGGGACTATGTTGTCTTCTGTTTCATCAAAATCATACTCATCTTCAATATCCCCTACGATTTGCTCTAGAACATCTTCGATGGTCACAAGTCCTGATACACCCCCAAACTCGTCCACGACTATCGCGATATGATTTCGTTTTACCCGAAATTCTCTTAGTAATACATTGAGCCTTTTTGATTCAGGGACAAAGACAGCAGGTCTTAAAATATCTCTAACATTGATTTCTTCTCCAGCATAGAGTCTCAATAGATCCTTTGCTAGGAGTATACCGATAACATCATCTTTATTCTCACTGACAACTGGAAAACGCGAATGGGAAGTTTCAATAACAAAAGGAATAAACTCATCAGGTCTTTGATTAACATCAATAATATCCATCTGAGCGCGAGGGATCATAACATCCCTCACTTGCATATCAGATACTCCTAATACCCCCTCAATCATGCTGAGTGCATCTGTATCAAGAAGATGCTTCTCTAGCGCATGTTTTAATATTTCGATTAATTCTTCTCTAGTCTCAGGTTCGTGATGTAACCATTGACTTAATCTTTCGATTAAAGAGAGCTTATTAGAGTCATCAGTCATAATTAAATTTCGTTAATCAAATAGGGGTCAGAAATGTTCAATGAATGGAGTATGCTAATTTCCAAAGATTCCATTGCTTTTGCCTGTTTATTGGTTAGATGATCATATCCTTGTAAATGCAATATTCCATGGATAAATAGATGAGCATAATGATGTTGAAGGTTTTTTTTCTGTTTCTTTGCCTCATCTTTAACCACTGGACAACAAATGACGATATCGCCTAACAGTTTTCCATCAAAAGTTTGACCTAGTTCAAAGGTTAGCACATTTGTAGGATAATTTTTATGACGATATAGGTTATTTAAAGTAGCGCCTTCACGTCGATCGACTAACCTTAAAGTGATTTCACAGGGCGATAGGGCTGCCTGTTTTCCCCAAGCAATAAACTTGGCACGACTTGGTTGTTCAGTTGTTTTGCTTGCAGACTGAAAATGTAAAATCAGTGGAGAGATGGGCATTGAATCATGAATAGTGGTGGGTTTTTGATTGGAAATCGTAAGCGTTTACGATTTGTTGAACTAAAGGGTGTCTGACAACATCTTCTGTTTGGAAAATAGTAAATGCGATACCTTCAACTTTTGACAGTACATTCCTAGCATCAATTAAGCCACTTTTTTGATGGCGATTAAGGTCTATTTGTGTAACATCCCCAGTGATCACCGCTTTAGTTCCAAAGCCAATTCGGGTCAAAAACATTTTCATTTGCTCTGGAGTAGTGTTTTGCGCCTCATCTAAAATAATGAAGCTATGGTTGAGTGTTCTCCCTCGCATAAAAGCAAGGGGAGCAATTTCTATGACATTCCTTTCAAAAAGACGGCTGACTTTCTCATAACCCATTAAATCGTAAAGGGCATCGTAAAGTGGTCTCAAATAAGGATCGACTTTTTGTGTTAAATCGCCTGGTAAAAACCCCAGTTTCTCTCCAGCTTCTACAGCAGGTCTTACTAAAACAATACGTCTAACTAAATTTCTCTCGAGGGCATCTACTGCAGATGCAACAGCCAAATAAGTTTTTCCAGTGCCAGCTGGGCCAACGCCGAAGGTTACAACATGCTGTTGGATTTGTTCAAGATACTGAGATTGTTTTTGATTTCTGATTTTAAAATCACTTCGATTTAAATACAGAGGTAATTTATTGGCCCTATTCACAGTATCAATACTGGTTAAAAAGAGATCAATATCGTTTGTATCAAGCATTTGATGTGACTTTAGATATAGTGCTTGAATGATTTGAGAAGTTTCTTTAATTACCTCACTATCACCTTGAATCGTGATGTGGGAACCACGGCGTCTTAAGCTCACATTAAGTGACTTTTCAAGAAATTTTAGATTTTGATCTAAAACGCCACACAGGTTGGCTAGTTGTTGATTGTTTGCAGGATTTAATTCTAGCTCTAAAGTATTCATGAAAGTTGAGGTATTTCTCCACGAAGGGAAAAATGTGCAATAGCGGTGATTTTTACAGGGATAATTTGACCAATCAGTCTGGAATTTCCGATGAAATTAACCACTCTATTATTCGCAGTTTTTCCTCTTAATTGGTTGGTGTCTCTTTTTGAAAAGCCATCAACCAAAACATCTTGAGTTGTTCCAACCATGTTGTTACTAAAGTGAATATGTGCTGAATCTGTGATCTGTAGCAATTTAGCTAAACGCTGTTTTTTTTGTTCCTCAGAGACATTGTCCAATAACTTTGCTGCTGGTGTTCCTGGTCTGGGACTATAAATAAAAGCATAACTGCCATCAAACTCAACATGATTAATTAAATTGAGAGTTGCTTGAAAATCTTCCTCGGTTTCCCCCGGAAAACCAATGATAAAATCACTGGTAATTGAAATTTCTGGGCACGCTAATTTAAGTTTTTGAATAATCTCTAAGTATTGTTTTGCCGTATAGCCTCGTTTCATCTGGCCTAGAATTTTATCTGACCCCGATTGCACTGGAAGATGAACTTGCTTCATAAGCTTAGGTAATCGTTTGAATGCATTAATTAACCTATCGCTAAACTCTAATGGGTGGCTTGTAGTAAAACGAATACGCTCTAGCCCATCAATCTGATGAACTTGTTCTATTAACCAGGTAAAATCAAGCTCTTCGCCAAAGTTATCAATGGTTTGCCAAGCGTTTACATTTTGCCCTAACAGGGTGATTTCTTTTACGCCTTGATCAACTAGCCCAGTGATTTCGTTGATAATATCCTCGGGTGGTCTTGAGAACTCTTCGCCACGGGTGTAGGGGACAACACAGAAAGTACAGTACTTACTACACCCTTCCATGATGGATACAAAGGCGGTTGGCCCTTTGGACTCAGCTTTTGGAAGAGCATCGAATTTTTCGATTTCGGGAAATGAAATATCGATTTGTGGTTGACCAGTCGCTTCTTTTTGGCTTATCAGTTCGGGTAGACGATGAAGAGTTTGCGGCCCGAAAACCAAATCTACATAAGGCGCTCTTTGAATAATACTCTCGCCTTCTTGTGATGCTACACAACCACCTACAGCGATAATTAAATTTGGTCTAAGTTCTTTTAGTTCGTTTAGTCTTCCAAGATCAGAATAGACTTTATCCTCTGCCTTTTCACGAATTGAACAGGTGTTCAAAATGACTACGTCGGCATTATCGGGGCTATCCGTGCGTACGTAGTTATGGTTTGAGTGCAAAATATCAGCCATCTTGCCTGAATCATATTCATTCATCTGACAGCCGAATGTGCGTATATAAACTTTTTTAGTCACAAGACTGTCAATTTTAACAGAAAATGCATTCAGGTAGAGTTATGGTTTTTCTGCTAACAATAAGCTGATTTGTTTAGTAAATTCAGGGGATTCTGGATCAGTATCGCTGGCGTAACTGCCAACAATTTTTCCCTTTTTATCAATAAGATATTTATGAAAATTCCATGATGGTGAATCTTTAGTAGAAAGACTTAATAATTTAAATAATGGGTTTGCATTTTCACCAATAACATCTGTTTTACCAAACATAGGAAACTTAACACCGTAGGTTTTACTACAAAACTCAGCAATTTCTTGATTTGAACCAGGCTCTTGATGTCCAAAGTTATTGGAAGGGAATCCGAGTATTACAAATCCTTTGTTTTTGTATTGACTATAAAGTCTTTCGAGACTTTCATATTGTGGAGTAAAGCCGCAATAGCTGGCAGTATTAACTACCATTACGACTTTACCTTTGTATTGGCAGAGATTTTGTGGGGTATTATCTTGGAGTTTTGAAAAAGTAAAATTAAGAGGCTTTGGGCACATATTGCTAGCAAAAACGCCTGTGGAGACAAATAGTAATAGAATTTTAATCAGTTTCATTTCAAAGTTTCCTTATTTTGGTATTTGAATTATATTGGCTCTACACCAAATAAGGGGGCACTTTAATCAATTTAGTCTAAACTAAATCCTTGATTTTGCGATCAAAAAGGAGATTAAAGTGCCTTATCTGAATCTTATACTAAATTTACCTGGTTTTTCTATAGTAAAAGTGAGTGGTTATCA
>JAGXAW010000018.1 GCA_018971415.1 Betaproteobacteria bacterium | reverse complement strand
GTAAACTCACCTTTCAACGCTAAAGAAAGTCCCTCTATTGGCGTGGGGGCATCAGGTGATTTTTTTGATTTAGATAGAGCAACTGCTTCTTCAATATGTCCACGAAGCGCCATAGGTTCGCACAACACAGCTGCGAACCATGAACGCTGTTCCTCTTTGGCTTGTTTCGCCCGGTCCCTCAACCAAGTAAGAGGAGCTAAGCAATTTTCAAGGCGGTTAACGCGAATGGCAAGAACGGTAGCGGCGATTGTCAGCGAGATGTCATTAGGCAGTGAGTCAAATAAATCCGGATCAAATGGGTTATCGAATATATTTAAATAGGGATTTCTATTGCGCCACTCTGTGGAAAAATAACTTTGAATGGTTTGCGCTAATTTGGAGAAATCCTCATATTTTTCCGCATATAACGCCAACCTAAGATCTCTAACCCCTTCGCTAAATTGCCTAACAAAATAACCATATTTATAGTCAGCTATCTTAAAAACAGTCTTAATAGCACTAAAGTAAGAGGACTTTTCTGGGTATTTTTTTAAATAACGGAGAACTTTCTCAGCACAGACCATCTCACAATAGAGTTTGCTTGACTGTACCAGGATATAACCCTTTTGAATAAGTGCATCAAGATCCAGTTGAAATGACTCTTGTGTGTGATCTGCCTGACATTTCTCGTCGATTTGAAATTGTTGTACACATTGCAATAACTGAGACTTACTGATCTGTAAGTAGGCTAAAGAGAGTAGCTGTAGGATCACTAACTGTTGAGAAGAGATACCCAACTCCAAAGCCAAGTCTTGGTGTATCGGTTTGGTTTGTACTGAAATTGTCATAATTGGATGTAAAGCATTTATTTATAATAGTTTTATTTTATTTATAATTGTTTGTCTTTTATTCTACGATTGATTCAACGCAAATGCAAAGTAAAAAATATCTAGGGCATTTTCTAATTTTTACATTATAAATAAAGGAGTTAGCTAGAAATTTTGCTCTATCATGGGGTATGATGAGTTGATTGTATGCCTTCAAACTAAATTTAATGGGTAACGGAATTGTCTACATTACTGGAAATTGACGATTTACATTTTAATTACGGACCGCGAAAAGTTCTTGAAGGAATTAGCTTAACCATTCCTGAGGGGAAAGTAAGCGCCATTTTGGGTAACAGCGGGTGCGGAAAAACCACACTTTTAAAAATTATCGGTGGACAATTAAAACCTTTAAAAGGGGCGGTTAAATATAACGGGCGTGTAGTCCATGAAATGAATGATACTGAGCTCTACGCCATGAGAAGAGAAATGGGGATGATGTTTCAACAAGGTGGGTTGTTCAGTGATTTAACGGTCTTTGACAACATTGCTTTCCCTCTTAAGGAACACACACGCCTTCCAGAAAAAATAATTCGCGATTTGGTTTATATGAAACTGGAGGCAGTGGGACTGCGAGGAGCAAGAGACCTTTATCCAGCTGAGTTATCAGGAGGGATGAATCGCCGCGTCTGCCTGGCAAGGGCCATTGCCATGGATCCTAACCTTGCCATTTACGATGAACCCTTTGCAGGTCTTGATCCCATTTCTCTTAACGCTGTAGCTAAACTCGTCAGACATTTAAACGACAGTACTGGCATTACCTCCATTGTCGTTACCTATGATGTGAGTGAAACACTTAAAGTAGTGGATCATATCTATCTCATTAGCGAAGGAAAACTGGTAGCATCAGGCGATCCTCAGAGCATGAAGCACTCTGATAACCCTTATGCACACCAATTCATCAACGCTGAAGCTGACGGACCCGTACCTTTTCAAGTCACTAAGTCTAGTTTAGAAGATGACTTTCGTTTACAGAAAATTGATCATTAAGGCCTGATATGAAACTAATACAGTTTTTTAGCGCATTGTCCAAAAAAAAGAAAATCATCTTAACACTCTTTGTTGTTTTAATTGTTTGGGCCTACGTAAACCACAAACATAAGCTCAGCAAGGAAGCCGAGCTTGAACATAAACGCCCCACTCCACCTGTGGTTATTGCCAAAACCAACCAATCTGATTTTCCTGTTTGGGTAACGGGTCTTGGCACAGTCACCCCTGTCTATAACGTTACAGTGCGTTCCCGTGTGGACGGCGCCATAGTAAAAATTTATTTTAAGGAAGGGGAAATAGTCAAAGAAGGCGCACCTCTTGTTGACATTGATCCCCGCCCCTATCAAGTACAACTTGAACAAGCTCAAGGTCAACTTGAACATGACGAGGCACTGTTAAACAATGCCAAATTAGATTTAAAACGCTATGACGCACTCGCTGCTAAGGGCGCCATACCAAAACAACAACTGGATACCCAACGCTACCTTGTCGTACAATATGAAGGGACAGTACTCACAGACAAATCGCAGGTTGATAACGCAAAATTACAATTAACCTATAGTCATATTACGGCACCGGTTAACGGTCGTTTAGGTTTACGCTTAGTGGATCTTGGCAATATCGTCCATAGCGCAGACAGTAATGGTATTGTTGCTCTCACACAATTAGATCCCATCACGGTGATTTTTCCCTTACCGCAGGACATCATTCCAAAATTAATGCTACGACTTAAATCAGCTCAAAACGTACCGGTTCAAGTATGGAATAGAAATAACACTCAATTTATCACTGAAGGCTCACTTATTACCGTTGACAACTTGGTCGATACGACAACAGGAATGGTTAAATTAAGAGCAGGTTTTGATAATAAAGAATATAAGCTCTTCCCCAATGAGTTTGTTAATGCCCGTATTCTCATCGAAACCATCCCTAATGCGCTTGTCGTACCCTCAGCCAGTATTCAACAAGGAAATACTGGTCCTTATGTCTACATCTATCACCCAGACAGCAAAACTGTTTCGGTACAGAAGGTTACCGTTGGTCCCACCAATGATAAAGAGACAGTGGTCACCACGGGTTTAAAAGAAGGGGATATGGTTATTAAAGATGGTATTGATAATCTCCGAGATGGTGCAGAGGTTAAAGTCGCAAACTCTTTGTGAAAGACCATAACCAAACCAGGACACAGAGAGCATGAACTTCTCAAAAGTATTTATTGAGCGCCCAGTCGCCACAAGCCTTTTGATGCTGGCTATCTTAATTACCGGCATTACAGCCTGGCGTTTTTTACCTCTGTCGGCTCTACCTGAAGTTGACTATCCTACCATTCAGGTGGTCACCCTCTATCCGGGTGCAGGTCCTGAAGTTACCACCTCCTCCATTACTGCTCCTCTTGAGAGACAATTTGGACAAATGCCAGGTTTAACTCAAATGCGCTCAACAAGTAGTGGCGGGGCTTCGATCATCACGCTTCAGTTTTCACTGGATACAAACATTGATGTGGACGAGCAACAGGTACAAGAGGCGATTAATGCGGCCACAACATTCTTACCCACCGACTTACCCATGCCGCCAATTTATAATAAGGTGAATCCGGCGGACGCGCCTATTTTGACTATTGCAGTTACCTCCAATAATCTTCGTTTGAGAGAATTGCAAGATTGGGTTGAAACAAGAGTAGCCCAAAAGATCTCACAACTTCCTGGCGTTGGTCTTGTTAGTATTGCAGGAGGACAAAGGCCGGCTGTACGTATCCAGGTTAATCCTGTGGCACTGGCCAACATGAAACTTAATTTGGAGGACATTAGAACCGCAATAATTAACAATAATCTGCGTATTGCTAAAGGAGGGTTTGACGGCCCTGAAAGAGCCATCACGATAGACGCTAATGATCAACTCCATAATGCTGGCGAATATGAAAAGTTAATCATCGGCTATCAAAATGGTAACCCCATTCGTCTTGGTGATTTCGCCAAGATTATCGATGATGCTGAGAACAACCAACTGGCAGGATGGATGAATACCACACCCGCCATCATACTAAATATTCAAAAACAACCAGGCGCCAACGTCATTAATGTGGTTAACGGTATTAATGAAATTCTCCCTAATATTAAAAATACCATGCCCACTTCGATGGACATGAAGATCTTAACTGATAGAACTGTCACTATCAGGGCCTCTGTGGCAGATGTTCAGTTTGAATTAATGCTCGCTATTTGCCTTGTGGTTATGGTTATTTTCTTATTTTTAAGAAGTATTTCCGGAACCCTTATTCCCAGCATTGCCGTGCCACTGTCTCTTGTGGGCACCATTGGGGTGATGTATTTAATTCATTTTAGTATTAACAATCTAACACTCATGGCCTTTACTATCGCCACAGGATTCGTGGTCGATGATGCCATTGTGATGATTGAAAATATCTCCAGATATGTTGAAGAAGGAGAAACACCCTATCAAGCGGCAATTAAGGGATCCAAGCAGATTGGATTTACTATTATTTCTCTGACGGTATCTCTCATTGCCGTACTCATCCCTTTGTTATTCATGCATGACGTTATTGGACGGTTATTTAGAGAATTTGCCATTACATTGGCTATTGCTATCGTCATTTCCGCCTTTGTTTCCCTAACACTCACCCCGATGATGAGCGCACGACTACTTGGGCGCAAAAATGATCGCTTAGAGCACTGGACAATAATTAAAAAGTTTCATGATTGGCAAGATCAACTCATCGCACTATATGACAAAGCTCTGCAAATTGTTTTTCGCCATCAAAAACAGACGCTTTGGGTTGCACTAGCTACCCTTATTCTAACTGTAATATTGTACTTACTGATACCCAAAGGCTTTTTTCCTGTTCAGGATACCGGCATCATTCAAGGGGTTACTGAGGCACCACAGGATGTCTCTTTTAGTAATATGCAGCAGCGTCAACGTGTTGCTATTAATATACTTTTAAAAGATCCTGATGTGGCGAGTTTAACTTCCTTTGTTGGCGTTGATGGAGTCAACGCAACATTAAACACAGGCCGAATACTGATTAATCTCAAACCATTAGATAAGAGAATTCATCACGATTCTGTGTCCACCATTATCAACCGACTCAATCATGAACTCCTTTCTGTTACAGATATAAAAATATACTTTCAACCAGTACAAGACTTAACCATTGAAGACAGCTTTAGTCGAACACAGTACCAGTTCACCTTGAGTGGCCCCCATCAAAAAGAAGTGGATGACTGGACTAATCAGCTTGTGGATAAACTAAGGCAGCTCCCTGAAATACAGGATGTCGCCTCAGATATACAAACTCAAGGGCTACAAAACTATCTAGAAGTTGATCGAGATACAGCATCACGCTTAGGGGTCAGCGTGGCAAATATTGATAATGCTTTGTATGATGCATATGGTCAAAGAATGGTCTCCACCATATTCACTGAATCAAACCTATACCGGGTTATTTTAGAGGCTGATCCCAGTTTTAAACAATCGCCTGATCAATTAAGTGAGCTCTATGTTACTGGGGCAAATAATACACAAGTACCCCTAAGCTCAATCATTAAACCAGTAGTAAAAAACACCCATTTATCGATCAATCATTTAGGACAATTTCCGGCAAGCACCATTTCATTTAATGTCAGATCAGGTTATTCACTGGGTGAGGCGGTTAAGTCAATTCAAAATAGTGAAACTGCCCTGCAAATGCCACCTAGCATCGAAACCAGTTTTCAGGGTGCAGCAAATGCGTTTCAAGCGTCTCTATCAAGTACATTATGGTTAATTCTTGCCGCCATCATTACTATGTATATAGTGCTTGGCGTATTATATGAAAGTTATATTCATCCCATCACTATCCTCTCAACACTCCCTTCAGCTGGGGTTGGAGCCTTATTGGCCCTCTATTTAACCGGTAATGATCTTGGCGTACTGGGCATCATAGGTATTATTTTATTAATCGGGATTGTTAAGAAAAACGCCATCATGATGATTGATTTTGCACTTGATGCGCAGCGCAATCAGGGTAAAAGTGCACTTGAAGCCATTCATCAAGCGTGTCTCTTACGTTTTCGTCCTATTCTGATGACAACCCTAAGTGCTCTTTTTGCATCAATACCACTCATGTTGGGTTCTGGAGTTGGCTCTGAACTCAGACAACCCCTAGGACTTGCCATGGTTGGCGGATTACTGGTTAGTCAACTGCTGACATTATTTACCACACCAGTTATCTATTTGGCGTTAGATCGTTTATTCCCAGATAAACGGGCATCATGAACATCACAAAAATATTCATCTTACGCCCTGTTGCAACAACGCTACTCACTGCGGCTATCGCTCTTGCGGGTATAGTTGCCTTTGTATTATTGCCAGTTTCACCTCTTCCTCAAGTTGATTTTCCCGCCATTTTTGTACAGGTGGCTTTGCCTGGCGCCAACCCAGACACCATGGCATCAACCATTGCCACCCCTCTTGAGAAAACCTTAAGTCAAATTGCTGGAGTGGCAGAAATCACCTCAAGCAGCACCTCAGGATCAACCAATATCTCTATGATTTTTGACTTGGATCGGGATATCAATGGGGCTGCAAGAGACGTGATGGCTGGCATCAACGCTGCCAGAACCAATTTACCCAGTGGATTGCCCACTAACCCCATTTACCGAAAATTCAATGCTGCCGATGCGCCCATCTTAATTCTGTCCATGACCTCAACAACCTTATCACCTGGTGCTGTCTATGATGCTGCGTCAACCATAGTGTCACAAAAACTCTCGCAAATAGAGGGAGTGGGTCAGGTTTCTATTGGTGGCAGTTCTTTACCGGCCGTTAGGGTTGAGTTAAATCCTCCTTCTCTAAACCGTTACGGTATTAACATCGAGAGCGTCAGAAGCGCAATTAATGCCAATAACGTTAACCGCCCTAAAGGATTTTTCTCAGGAAACCGATACCACTGGCAGATCATGAATAATGACCAGGCCATGAACGCCAATGACTACCGTAATCTCATTATCACTTATAAAAATGGCAATCCAGTTCGTTTATCAGATGTGGCCACAGTCACAGATGGGGTTGAGGACAGTCGTCGTTTAGGTATCTCTGACGGCCATCGGGCCATCATTTTGATTGTCAGCAGGCAGCCTAACGCAAATATTATTGAAACCGTTGAGCGGATCAAAAAAGCTTTACCTCAAATTAATGCCTCCATTCCTCCTGCGATTAATTTAAAAGTGGTGATGGACAGAACCCCTTCTATTAAGGGCTCACTCTTTGAGGTTGAACTGTCCCTTCTTATTTCGACCATCCTGGTTGTTCTGGTGGTTTATGTGTTTTTACGGGAAGGGAACGCTACTTTTATACCAAGTATTGTGGTTCCCGTCTCTATTCTGGGTACCTTTGGGGTGATGTATCTATTGGGTTATAGTTTAAATAATTTATCCCTCATGGCGCTGACCATATCTACAGGCTTTGTGGTGGATGATGCTATTGTTATTTTAGAAAACATTTCCCGCTATATCGAACAGGGATTAAAGCCCATTGATGCGGCTCTTCGTGGTGCAAAGGAAGTCACTTTTACCGTTATCTCAATTAGTATTTCGCTCGTAGCAGTATTTGTCCCACTGATTCTTATGGGTGGACTTGTAGGGAGAATATTTAGAGAGTTCTCTGTGGTTCTGTCCGTTGCTATTCTTGTTTCATTAGTTATTTCATTAACGACAACGCCTATGTTGTGCGCAAAAATTCTTCGTAAAGAAGATCTCCCGCACAGTAAGAAAGAAAATCAATTTAAACAATTTCTGAAGAAAATTGATTATCTGTCTGTTTACTATTCCCACTCACTTAATTGGGCAATGAAAAGAAAAGGTTGGGTACTGGCCTCCTTATTTGTTGTGATTGGTTTTAATTTTTATCTGTTTGCGGTTGTTCCTAAGGGATTCTTTCCCCAACAGGATACAGGCAGAATTATTGGAAGAGTTCAGGCCGATCAAGATATTTCATTTCAGGCCATGCGTGACAAAATGATTCAATTAATCAATATTTGCCAAGCGGACCCAGACGCACTCAATGTGATTGGTTTTACTGGAGGTGAAGCCAGAAATTCAGCTAACGTATTCATTATTTTGAAACCATTGAATGAGAGAAAAGCCAGTTCAGAGGAAGTGATCAACAGATTAAGAAAAAAACTGGCGAAAGTGCCAGGGGCGACGCTGTATTTACAGGGAATCCAAGATTTCAGGTTCGGCGGACGTACGGGTAACGCACAGTATCAATACACCCTTCAAGGCAGTTCATTATCTGAGTTACGCACATGGGCGCCCAAAATTAAAAATGAATTGTCCAAATTACCCACTCTCGCTGATGTTAACACTGACCAAGAGGACAAAGGGTTAGAACAATGGATTGATATTGATCGGGATACAGCAGCTAAACTTGGGGTGAACACCACCTCTATTGATCAGACATTAAATGACCTCTACGGTCAACGCATCGTCAGTACCATCTATCACCCACAAAATCAGTATCGCGTGGTGATGGAAGCCGCTCCAGACTATTTAAATGGACCAGAAATACTTCAGGAAACTTATGTAGGAGGCCGAAATGGCTCAATAGTCCCCCTGTCCACTTTCGTTTCCTTTAAAAAAACCAATACCCCTTTGACCGTATTACATCAAGGTGACTTACCGGCAACCACCCTAACCTTTAATTTACCCAAAGGCGTTTCTTTAGGACAAGCAACCCAAACCATTAACGATACCTTTATTAAATTAGGAGTCCCTCCTACGGTTCGAGGTGGTTTTGAGGGAACTGCAAAAGTATTTATTGGCTCCTTATCCAATGAGCCCATATTAATCTTGGCTGCACTATTAACCGTCTATGTTGTATTGGGTATTTTGTATGAAAGCCTGGTCCATCCCTTTACTATTTTATCTACTCTCCCCTCTGCAGGAATTGGTGCATTACTGGGTTTAGAAATCACCGGCATGCAATTTGATTTAATTGGATTAATTGGTGTTATTCTTTTGATAGGGATTGTTAAGAAAAACGCCATTATCATGATTGATTTTGCTCTACAAGTTGAGAAGACCGGTAAAAGCGCAGAAGAAGCCATTATCGAAGCGTGTCACATGCGTTTTCGTCCCATTATGATGACCACATTGGCGGCCATGTTAGGTGCTCTTCCTCTGGCTATTGGCTTTGGTGATGGGGGAGAAATTCGTCGACCTTTAGGGGTAGCGATTGTGGGTGGCTTAACGGTTAGCCAGTTGCTGACACTGTACACCACCCCTGTTGTGTATATTTATCTGGATAAACTAAGAGAGTTTGGTTTTTTTGGATTACTGAAAAGTAAGAGAGTTAACAAATGAAACAACTGATTAACGTGACAGTCTTAATTGTATCCTGTGCAAGCATTACCCTAACAGGTTGTGCCGTGGGACCCAATTATATAAAACCAAGCGCTGCCAACCCCACCAGCTTTTCAATTCCAAAGGGATGGAAAATTGCTCAACCCAATGATCAAAACATACCCAATGATTGGTGGATGCTCTTTCATGATCCAGTGTTAAATCAACTTGAATCACAAGTTGAACACAGTAACCAATCCCTAGCACAGCAGTTTGCCGCACTACGGCAAGCGCGTGCCTTAGTGACCGCCGATACGGCGCCTTTATTTCCAAGTTTTACCTTAAATGAAACCTCTAACAGAAATCGCTACTCCAGCGGATCTTTTAGCTTTCAACCAGGAAGAATTTTTGATAGTCATTCGCTCAACATGCAAAGCAGTTGGGAGTTAGATGTTTGGGGCAGTATTCGCCGGCAAATAGAGGCCGACGTTGCCTCCATGCAGGCCTCAGCAAGCCAGGTGGCTGCCACTCGATTAAGCTTACAAAGTCAGCTTGCTGCTGATTATTTTCAGTTACGTGCAGATGACACTCAAGAATCTCTGTTGCAAAACACCATTAAAGTGTACGAGCAATATGTGGAATTAACCAAAAACCGCTTTGATGAAGGTATTGCCGCTGAAACAGATCTTATCCAAGCCAAAACTCAGCTCAAAACAGCCCAAACCCAAATGATTGATCTTGGTGTACAGCGCTCACAATTGCAACACGCAATTGCCGTATTGGTGGGTAAAGCACCCTCGGAGATTGAGATCCAAAAAGCCACTCTAACAGACTTTAATTTGTCCATTCCGGTCACTATCCCATCAGAATTACTAGAACGACGTCCCGATATCGCTGTGGCTGAAAGAAACGCCGCTGCAGCCAGCGCAAAGATTGGGGTTGCTGAGGCGGCCTTCTTTCCAACCATTAATTTGACGGGAAATATTGGCTATCAAAGTAATGTTTATAACAACCTGATTGGTCCGGCCAATTATGGCTGGGGAATTAGTCCTAGTGTTAGCTTACCCATTTTTGATGGTGGCCAGCGTTTAGGGGGCTACCGTGAGTCTGTGGCTCAGTATGATCAAGCTGTAGCAAACTATCGCCAAGTGGTATTAACGGCTTTTCAGAACGTAGAAGATAACTTAAGTGCTGCAGCCATTTTAACCAATGAGATCTCGGTACAAAACGAAGCAGTTGATCTCGCTAAGCAAAATCTTGAGTTAACCCGTAGCCAATATTTGGCGGGAACCGTTAATTACTTAAATGTGATAACAGCTCAAGCTTCATTATTGACAAGTCAAATTAACGCCATTCAAATTAAAAGTCGACAATTTGTAGCTGGAGTACAATTGGTGGTTGCGCTTGGCGGTGGATGGGACAAATCTAAAGAACCTGATTTATCAAAAAAATAATTTATGACTGATATTCATTCACTCTCTTATTTTAATCTCTATAAACACGGCTTCTTTAGAACAGCCGTTGCAACGCCACGGGTATTTCTTGCGGACCCATCAGCTAACGCCAAAGAGATTATTTCACTGATTAGAAAAGCCCATTCAGAAAAAGTCGGTTTAATCGTTTTTCCTGAATTGTGTATCACAGGCTACAGTTGTGATGATTTATTTCATCAACATGCACTCATTGAAGAGGCTCTTAATCAACTAAAAGTGATTATCGAGGTTACTGCCCAGATTCCTGTTATTTCTCTTGTTGGCTTACCGATTCAACACGACAATAAACTTTACAATTGCGCTGCAGTGATAAATCAAGGTAAGTTACTTGGTCTCGTCCCGAAAACCTATATTCCAAATAACCGTGAATTCTATGAAGCACGCTACTTTAGCGCAGCGGATCCTGACGTTGTGGAATACATCACTGTTTTCAACCAAGAGGTGCCCTTTGGCAGTAAGCTCATTTTTTCTGCTAATAACATCCCTGATTTTAAGTTGGCAGTGGAAATCTGCGAAGATTTATGGGTACCCATCCCTCCCTCTTCTTTTGCGGCACTGGCTGGAGCAACATTGATTGCTAATTTGTCCGCTTCCAACGCCTCAGTTGGTAAAGCCAGGTACCGTCGTCAGTTGGTCAGTAATCAAGCCGCCCGAACGCTGAGTGCTTATCTTTACAGTGCTGCAGGGGTTGGCGAATCTACTACGGACCTCGCTTGGGATGGGCATGGCATGATTTGTGATTATGGACAAATTTTGGCTGAGTCACATCGCTATAGTCTTGACTCCCAATTAACCATTGCTGATTGTGATTTACAACGGCTAACACAAGAGAGAATAAGGCAAAATACCTTTGCACAAAGCCAAGATATGTTTGCCGTAGAGTTAGATAAGTTTAATGAAATTGCCTTTGACTGTGCCTTACATCAAGATGAGTTGATAGCGCTCACTCCCCCACCCTTACGTTTCCCCTATGTCCCTCACACTCTAAAAGACAGGAATGAGCGTTGCAAAGAGGTCTTTGAGATCCAAGTTCAGGGATTAATCTCTCGGATTCGTTTTACCGGGTTGCAACGTTTGGTAATAGGCATTTCAGGGGGGCTCGATTCTACCCATGCCCTATTGGTGGCCATTACCGCCATGGATCGCTTACAACTACCCAGACAATCCGTCTTGGCTTATGGCTTAACAGGTTTTGCAACCAGCGAACAATCCATTACTTTTTTTAATGCCTTGACCGAGCATTTAGGGGTCAGTAAGGAAATTATTGATATCAGACCAAGTTGTATGCAAATGCTTAAGGATTTAAACCATCCCTTCGCACAAGGAAAACCTGTTTTTGATATTACCTTTGAAAATGTCCAAGCAGGTGAGCGATCTAACCACTTATTTAGAATCGCCAATATGCAAGGGGCGATGGTGGTAGGAACCAGTGATTTAAGTGAGCTTGCACTAGGCTGGGCCACTTATGGTGTGGGGGATCATATGGCTCATTACCACGTGAACGCCAGCGTGCCCAAATCACTCATGCAGCATCTCGTGGCCTGGTGGGCGGATCATGAGGCAAACAACCAACAGTTAAAAGACACACTACACCAAATTATCCAAACTGAAATATCACCTGAATTGGTCCCCTCAGAGCATGAGGGTAAAGTTCAGTCCACTGAGCAAGTTATCGGGCCCTATGAGTTACAAGACTTTCATTTGTATTATTTAACCCGCTTTGGGTTTGCGCCTGATCGGGTAGCCTTTATGGCCTGGTGTGCATGGCACGATGTACAAATAGAGCCTTGGCCAGAAATTATCTTATTCCAAAAAAACAGCTACAATATTGGCGCCGTTAAACATTGGATCAGTCTATTTGTAAAACGCTTCTTTGAACAGAGCCAGTATAAACGTAGCTGTATTGCCAATTCCCCCAAGGTGGGCTCTGGTGGTTCCCTATCACCAAGGGGTGATTGGCGTGCTCCAAGCGACAGTAAAGCCACACTGTGGCTCGACAAGATTAAACTTATTCCTGATCAATAATACCTATGGCTAATCAATTATTTTTCATCTTTCAAGGTAACCAGTTATTGGTCACCGACAGTGAATCTAACCCCTCCCTACCTAACAGCTCTTTTATTGAACCAATAAAAACAGCCATACTACGCCAACATGTGGTCGGATTTTTTGATCATGTTACCTGTCATGCGGTTGAAGTGAATGATACCTTTTTACCTCCAGCGGGCTATCGTTTTGCTGGTCTAAGGAGTCTTTTTGGTTTATTTGATGAACCATTGATTAGCTTGATTGGCAAGGGTCTACAAGTCATTGAATGGGATAGAAGCCATCAATACTGTCCTAAGTGTGGCACTGAGAACAACTATCATGAATATGAAACAGCGAAAGTCTGTCCAAGCTGCTCTTATCGCTCCTATCCACGTATCTCCCCTGTGGTGATGGGCTTAATTGTCCGAGATCATGAGATTTTGTTGGCAAGAAGCCCTCATTTTGCGCCAGGTATGTATAGTGCCATTGCGGGATTTTGTGAAGTGGGTGAAAGTCTTGAGATGGCCCTGCACCGAGAGATTAAAGAAGAAGTCAATGTCACCGTCGATCAAGTGCAATACTTTACCAGTCAATCGTGGCCCTTTCCTCATTCACTGATGGTTGCCTTCACCTGTCGCTATGTCTCGGGAATTATAGTTCCGCAACCTCAGGAAATCGAGGATGCGAAATGGTTTAGTATTGATGCCCTCCCTCTACTACCTCATCCTGTCAGCATTGCAAGAAAGCTCATTAACCATACTGTCAACAGCATTAAAGCGCGCTACCATGCCCTTCATTGAGGAATTACAGTCTTATTTTTCAGATTCACAGCTTCTCTTAAACGATGCTGATCGAAAATCTTTTGAAGTGGATTGGCGGGGCCGCTATCAGGGTAGCAGCCTTGCTGTGGTATTTCCAAAATCAGTTGTTGAGGTCTCTTGGTTAGTTCAATGCTGTAGGCGTCACCAAATAGCTATCGTTCCTCAATCAGGCAACACGAGTCTGTGTGGTGGCTCTGTCCCCATCCCCACTATTCCTTCAATTATCGTCAACTTGTCCAAACTCAATGCAATCAGAAAAATTGATCTTGATAACAATACACTGACCGTTGAAAGTGGTGTGATTTTAGAAACCCTATCGACGCTTGCCCGCCAGCATAACCGACTTTTTCCTTTGAGTATGGCCTCTGAAGGCAGCGCCCAAATTGGTGGAATTATCTCAACGAACGCAGGTGGGACAGCGGTTATTCGTTATGGCAATATGCGCTCTCATATATTGGGCTTAGAAGTGGTTCTCGCAAATGGAGAGATTTGGAACGGTTTGAGTGAGCTTAGAAAAAACAACACAGGTTATGATTTAAAACAACTCTTTATTGGCGCTGAGGGAACACTGGGTATCATCACAGCAGCAACATTAACACTCTCTCCTTTACCCAAATCCAGGGAAGTTTATTGGCTAAGTACGGATACCCTTAAGAATGCTGTTAATACACTAACCTTTTTAAAAGAACGGGTTGGTGAACAAATTAGTGCCTTTGAAATCCTGTCAAGTGAGTGTTTACGATTAGTTAAAAAACATTTTCCGCAGCAGTTAGTGCCGGAAAACAGTCAACATAACTGGGCCATTTTGGTTGAATTAGAGCATTTTAATGAACAGCCTGAACCCAACGCTTTGTTTATTGATTGTATTGAACAGGATCTCATTAAGGATGCCATTTACGCCATTAATGAACAACAACAGCAACAATTTTGGGCCATACGTGAACATATCCCCCTAGCTGAAAAGAGCGAAGGATTTAGTATTAAACATGATATCAGTCTCCCAATTAGCGCTTTGCCTGAATTTGTTGAGAAGGCAGTTGCTAGGGTGAATGCATTGGTTCCTGGCGTCATTAATGTTTGTTTTGGGCATCTTGGCGATGGGAACCTACACTTTAATTTCACCAATCCCTCCTCCTTAGACAAAGAGGTTTTTTTATCACTGACCCCAAGCATTAACACACTGATTTATGATTTAGTGGCTGAATATCAAGGCAGCCTCAGTGCAGAGCATGGTATTGGTCAATTAAAAATAAAAGACTTACAAAAATATAAAGACCCTGTTGAGCTAGCGTTAATGAAGACGATCAAGGTTGCACTGGACCCCACAAATATAATGAATCCAGGTAAGCTATTGACAAGCCATTCTTCATAAAAGCATAAAATCTTTAATTGCTTTTATTTCATCCCTGAGTGCCGCAGCCTTTTCAAATTCTAAGTTTTTGGCCGCATTAAACATCTGTTTTTCAAGATCTTTTAAGCGTTGATTCAGTTCTTTTTCACTGAGCGAATCCAAGTGTTGTTTTTGTTTAATTTCCTCATAAAGCGTATTGGCAACCTCAGGATCATAAATGCCTTCAATAATATCTTTGATTTTTTTGGTCACGCCCTTAGGAGTAATACCGTTTTCTTTATTAAAAGCGATTTGTAACTCCCGTCGACGATAGGTTTCATCGATGGCCTTTTTCATCGAATCAGTAATGCGGTCGGCATACAATATGGCAGTTCCATTAAGATGGCGTGCAGCGCGCCCAATGGTTTGGATTAAGGATCTCTCTGATCGTAAAAACCCCTCTTTATCCGCATCTAAAATTGCTACCAAAGAGACTTCAGGAATATCCAATCCCTCCCGCAAGAGATTAATCCCCACTAGCACATCAAATAAGCCTTTTCTTAAGTCACGAATAATCTCAACGCGTTCCACCGTGTCCACATCAGAATGCAGATATCTCACTTTTATTGTGTTTTCCTCAAGATACTCTGTTAGATCCTCAGCCATCCGTTTGGTTAAGGTCGTCACCAGTACTCTTTCACCAATGAGGATACGCTCCTTAATTTCTGACAACAAATCATCCACTTGGTGGGTAGCGGGCTTAACAACAATTTGCGGATCCACAAGACCTGTGGGTCTGACAAGTTGCTCTATCACTTGACCTGTGTGCTCCTCTTCATAACGGGCAGGGGTGGCTGAAATAAACACTGTCTGAGGCATCAGTTTCTCAAATTCATCAAATCGAAGTGGGCGATTGTCTAATGCAGAGGGCAGCCTAAAACCGTAATTGACCAAATTCTCTTTTCTTGAGCGATCTCCCTTGTACATCGCTCCCACTTGGGGCACAGTCACATGAGATTCATCCAGAAACATTAGAGTGTCTTTGGGCAGATATTCAATTAATGTGGGAGGGGCGTCACCTAGATTTCTTCTTGAGAAATGACGTGAGTAATTCTCAATCCCCTTACAAAACCCAATCTCATTAAGAAGCTCTAAATCATAACGGGTTCGCTGTTCAATACGCTGTAACTCAACAAGTTTGTTGTCTCGCGCAAATTCTTCCATGCGACTTGATAATTCAATTTTGATGGACTCAATCGCCTTCAGCACAGTCTCCCTTGGCGTCACATAATGACTTGAGGGATAAATGGTAAAACGCCCTAAACGCTGTTGGGTTTTACCTGTTAATGGGTCAAAGAGCATGAGAGATTCAATTTCATCATCGAATAATGTGACTCTAAGGGCCATTTCACTGTTTTCAGCAGGAAAAATGTCAATCACATCACCTCTAACTCTAAATATCCCGCGTTTAAACTCCAATTCATTGCGGGTATATTGCATGAGTGTTAATTTTTGAATGATAGCCCGTTGATCTAATTTTTCATTTTCTTTTAAATGAAGAATCATTTGGTGATAATCACCCAAATCACCAATACCGTAGATAGCTGAGACCGTGGCTACTATAATGCAATCCTTTCTCTCCAGCAGGGATTTAGTGGCAGATAAACGCATTTGCTCAATATGCTCATTAATACTGGAGTCTTTTTCAATATATAAGTCACGAGCAGGCACATAGGCCTCAGGTTGATAGTAATCGTAATAAGAAACAAAATACTCAACCGCGTTTTCCGGGAAAAACTCCCTTAACTCAGAATACAGTTGGGCCGCGAGTGTTTTATTGGGAGCCATAACAAAGGCCGGACGGCCTGTTCTTGCAATCACATTGGCCATGGTAAAGGTTTTACCAGAGCCAGTTACTCCCAGTAGTGTCTGAAACTGAAGCCCATCCTCTATGCCCTCTATGATTTTTTCGATGGCTTTGGGTTGATCGCCAGCGGGTTCAAAGGGGGAATGCAAATGATAGGGACTATTGGGGAAAGTATGAATCACTGATAAAATATCCGTATTAAATAACATTTAATCATATCATTAAGGATTGTGATGTCGAATAGCTTACTTGCAAATATAGAAATGGCCCCAAAAGATCCTATTTTGGGGATTACTGAAGCCTTTAACGCTGATAACAACCCGCACAAGGTTAACCTTGGGGTTGGGGTTTATACCGATGAGAATGGTAAGGTCCCTCTTTTGGAGTGTGTTAAGCAGGCAGAAAGCGTAATTCACAATAAGCACATGCCCCGTGGCTATTTACCCATTGATGGTTTGGTACTGTATAACAAAGAAGTTCAATCACTGGTCTTTGGGAAAGAGACGCAAGCACTGAAAGACGAGCGAGTGGTAACAGCACAGGCACTAGGTGGAACAGGTGCTCTTAAATTAGGCGCTGATTTCTTAAAACGCTTTCATGCTCATGCAGAAGTATTAATCTCTGATCCCAGTTGGGAGAATCATCGCGCTTTATTTGAATCCGCAGGGTTTAATGTGAGCACCTATCCTTACTACGATGCTAAAACACATGGGGTTAACTTCTCTGGCATGATCGAGAAATTAAACCATTCTCCAGCTGGAACCATTATTGTTCTTCATGCTTGCTGTCACAATCCAAGTGGTGTTGATCTTAACCATGAACAATGGCAAGAAATCATTCAGATTGTAAAAGCAAAAAATCTCGTGCCTTTTCTGGATTTGGCCTACCAAGGCTTTTCTAAATCCATCGAGGAAGACGGGCAAGTTATTAAACAATTTGTGGACAGTGGTATTACAACCTTTGTTTCCAATTCATTTTCTAAATCCTTTTCTCTTTATGGAGAAAGAATTGGTGCCTTTCATATTGTCTGTCAGTCAAAAGAGGAAGCGGCGCGAGTACAATCTCAATTAAAAAGAGTGATTAGAACCAATTACTCTAACCCACCTGCTCATGGCGCTCAAATTGTAGCGACCGTACTTAGCACCCCTGACCTTAGAGTACTTTGGGAAAAGGAACTGGGGCATATGCGTGATCGAATCAAGGCCATGCGTAGTTTGTTCGTTAGTGGATTAAAAGAGAGCTTGCCACAACATGACTTTAGTTTTGTTGCGCATCAAAACGGTATGTTCTCTTTTTCTGGATTAACGAAGGAACAGGTTCATCAGCTACGTGACAATTACTCTGTTTACGCGGTAGACAGTGGACGTATTTGTGTGGCTGCATTAAATAACAATAATATGCCTGCAGTAATCAATGCAATTACGGGTGTATTAAAAAAATAATCTTAGCGACAAATTAGGCCTCCTTATCCATTAATAGGGAGGTCGAATTCACTACTAAAACAGCTCGATAAAAGCAAAAAAAGCTTAGTAGATATTGACCAAACCCAATTCCGCGTTTAAAATTGTCAGATTGAATTCCCCGATAGCTCAGTCGGTAGAGCGACGGACTGTTAATCCGCAGGTCCCTGGTTCGAGCCCAGGTCGGGGAGCCAATACCACCCATCTACTTCCCTAGAAATACCCCTTCAACTTTCTATCTATTCATCAACACCAAATTTTGTTTGAAATACATGATATGTCGCTCTTTAACTCTTCATTCTTGTCTTCCTAAAAATACACAACTTCTCACTTTTGTTTACTTGTAGTAGCATCGAATTTACTTTTCTAATTAGATGATTAGTTAAATAAAATAAAGATCCATTTGGTTTTCTTAAATATCAAAAACTGTAACGATTAAACTGAGGTTGATTATGAAAATTGCATTTATTGGTCTTGGTAACATGGGCTTACCCATGGCCAAAAATCTTATCAAAGCCAACTTTGAGGTAATAGGTTTTGATATTAATACTAAAGCGATGGATGAACTACAACTCAGCGGTGGACAAACTGCCAATACAATAGCTAAAGTGGTAGCACAGGTGGACGTTGTCATCACCATGTTACCTGCATCACAACACGTGGAGAATAGTTATTTAGCCACAGAGGGGATTCTCAACTCCGTACAGCCTAATACCCTACTCATTGATTGTTCAACCATAGCGCCAGAATCTGCAAAGAAAGTAGCGGATCAAGCCAATCAAAGAGGTTTTCAAATGCTAGATGCACCCGTTTCAGGGGGAACAGCTGGTGCAATAAACGGAACACTGACTTTTATGGTGGGCGGTAGTAAAGAGATCCTCAATCAATGCATGTCCCTCTTCCAGAAAATGGGGAAAAACATATATCACGCAGGACCTAATGGATGCGGCCAAACAGTTAAGGTTTGTAATAACATGCTGCTGGGAATACTGATGCTTGGTACAAGTGAAGCATTAAAACTTGGCATAGCCAATGGCATGGATCCTAAGATACTGTCTGAGATCATGAGTAAAAGTTCTGGCAGAAACTGGGCGTTGGAAGTATATAACCCCTGCCCTAACGTCATGGACAATACACCAGCTTCAAATCAGTATCAAGGAGGATTTGGCGTTGATCTTATGCTAAAGGATTTAGGACTTGCTACTGAAAATGCAATGAGTGTGGGGGCCAGTATTCCATTAGGTGAATTAGCCCGTAATATGTTTAATCTACACAGTAAATCGGGTAACGGAAAACTGGATTTTTCGAGTATTTTTAATCTATTACCCTAACAAATCTCTTTTCAACGTTGTCGCTATAGCTCTTCAACTTTCCAGCTTGGTATTCGAATACCAAGCTGCACTTTTTTTAACAAAATAAACGACACTTAGCATAACGGGTACTTCAATTAATACCCCTACTACGGTAGCCAATGCAGCCCCAGACTGAAATCCAAATAAACTAATAGCCGTAGCAACTGCCAATTCAAAGAAATTACTGGCACCGATTAAAGCAGAGGGTCCAGCCACACAGTGCTCTTCGCCACAGCGTTTATTTAACACATAGGCGAGGATTGAAGTGAAGTAAACTTGTATCGTAATGGGAATAGCCAGTAATAGAATAATTAAGGGTTGATGAGTAATTTCGTTGCCCTGAAAAGCAAACAGTAAAATGAGTGTCAGTAACAGTGCGGCAATGGATATGGGGCCAAGCAGTTCAAGTGTCTTATCCAACAAACTCGGTTGTTCAACCAAAAAAAGTCGCCATACTTGAGCTATGGCAACCGGTACAATAATGTATAGCACCACTGAGGTCACCAAGGTATCCCATGGTACGGTAATCGATGAAATACCCAACAACAAGGCAACCAAAGGGGCAAAAGCAAAAATCATGATGGTGTCGTTGAGTGCTACCTGACTTAAGGTGAACAAGGGTTCACCATTTACCAAACGACTCCAGACAAATACCATGGCAGTACAGGGTGCGGCAGCCAGCAGTATTAATCCTGCGATATAGCTATCAATTTGGTTTGAGGGCAAGAGATGGCTAAAAAAATGCCGAATAAAAATCCAACCTAATAAGGCCATAGAAAAGGGTTTTATAGCCCAATTAATAAATAACGTAATACCAATACCTCGCCAGTGTTGCTTAATAGCACTTACTGCTCTAAAGTCTACCCGCAGTAACATTGGAATCACCATGATCCAAATTAATATACCTACAGGTATATTGACCTGTGCAATTTCAAGAGCTGCTAGCCCGTGAAAGGGAGCAGGAAAAAAATGACCCAGTGAAATACCAACAACAATACACAAAAAAACCCAAATGGTTAAATAACGCTCGAAAATACTCATGACTTCTATTAATCCTGAACTTTACCAATTTCGTTTAATTGGTGCGTAAGAGCTAAGCGATCCAATTTTTCAAAGGGAAGATCCATAAAAAGTTGGATTCTTCTGGCTAACTGAGTGTAGGCCTTTCTAAATGCCTGTCGTTTTGCTTCTAAAGGCTCCACGTGAGCAGGATCAGCTATACCCCAATGGGCAGTGACAGGATGCCCTGGCCAAACTGGACACACTTCTCCCGCAGCATTGTCACAAACAGTGAACACGAAATCAAAATCAGGCGCACCTCTCTGACTAAATTCATCCCAACTTTTACTTCTCAACCCGTCAGTGGCAATACCCATTTCCTTTAACAGTTCTAGTGCAACAGGATTGACAGTACCACTTGGGTTACTGCCAGCGCTAAAAGCTTTAAATTTCCCTTTTCCTAACACATTAAAAAGAGACTCGCCGAGTATGCTACGAGCGGAATTGCCTGTACAAATGACAAGCACGTTATAGATCTTTTCCATAGTTAATCCTTAACAATTCACTTCACACGAGTGATCAAGAGGTTGAAAACAATTTTCTCCACCACAACAATTTTCAGTTAAAAATGCCATCAACTGGTTCATTTGCTCAAATTGAGCGTAGTAAATAACAAATCTACCCTCTTGGCGAGAGCTCACTAATCCTCCGATTAACAGCTCTTTAAGATGAAATGACAGCGTTGAAGGTGGGATCTTACACAACTCACTAATCTTGCCTGCAGAAACCCCTTTTGGCCCTGCTTTGACCAATAAGCGAAAAATCTCAAGACGTGATTCTTGAGCAAGTGAGGTTAAAGCAATGACTGCGCGTTTATTTTCCATATTTCTATAATAATAGAAATATAGAAATAATGCAAATAATGAGTACAATTTTTAATGGTATGATGAGCGCTGTTAAAAATTGATGACATATCATGAACAAAAACAAATTCGTCTTTCTCTTTATTGGTTTTATTCTGTTTTTTATTGCTGTGACTAATTTTATGCACATGCGTCTAGCACGAAGTGGCATGATGTTCGGCAATAAGGTCTCGCAACACCCACAGAGAGATATCACGCCAAGCACTATTTTTGTGAATGCAGAGGCCTCAGAACTACTAACAAAATATATCTCTTCTCATAATTTGTCTTGCATGCAGTGTCATGAGATAAACGCCAATAAAGTAGGACCAGCCTACGTGGTGGTTTCACAAAAATATGCCAGTCAACCAGACGCCATCAAACTCATTCAGAGTCATATCGCTAACGGATATGGCGCAATGCCAGGGGGACTTGCAAACAAGGAAGAGTCTTACGATTTAGCTAAAATCACATTGCAATTAACCAACAAGTTTGGCAAATAACCCACATTGGACTTTATTGAGTTTAGTAAATAGCATAAATCGCAGCAGTTATATGGTATGCGTTTTAAATTTATGAACTCTTTTTTTGAAAACATACCCAACAAGAGCGGCCAAACCGCCCGATAGAGCAGCAAAAAATAATGACCACCGGGGACTCAGAATATCTGCGATCCACCCAGCAAATGGGGCACCTAAGGGGGTACAACCTAAAAAAATCCCCATGTAAACTGCCATAACACGACCGCGCATTTCAGGAGCTGTAGTGAGTTGAACAAAACTGTTCGTGGTTGTTGTAAAAACTTGAGTCAAGGCACCCAGTGAAGCAAGCATAATACCAAACCATATCTCACTAGGTATCCATGCAGCAACGCTTCCCACAATAAAAAAAAGTAACGAACTTAAGATGAGTAACTGCAAATTAGGATATTTTTTATTTGCTACAAAAATGCCTCCCAAAATGGAACCAATCGCCATCGTAGAGGAAAGTATGCCGAATAAATGCGCATTACCGTGAAATACATTAATTGTCATGGTGGAAATATAAACCGGAAAATTTAACCCATAAGTACCTAATATAAACAACATGACTAATACGATCATAAGCTCTGGCTTTTGCTTGATGTAGCTCAATGTATGGACTAGCCCTTGTTCTGTACTTTTCACATGGGAGGACTTAAATAGCTGATTCTTTTTTAATAAAGTCAGTGAGACAATCACAACAATAAAGGACATTCCATTAAGGATAAAGACCCAACCTGAGCCAAATAAGGAAATAAAAATCCCAGCAATTGCTGGTCCTGTTAATTGGGCACTATTAAATAGGATTGAGTTTAAGGCTAACGCATTGGGTAAGTTACTCTCCCCCACTAACTCTGTAATAAATATCTGTCTTGCGGGAGAATCAAAAGCACTAATACAGCCCACTAAACCTGCAAATAAATACACCTCCCAGAGTGTAATGCTATGAGTTAAAACCAATATACCTAACAGAAATGCAGTAAGGGCAAGAAACAACTGAGTAAAAATAAGTAGTTTTCTATGATCAACCTTATCCACTACTCGACCGGCAAAAGAGATCAATAGGATTGGGGGACCAAATTGTAAAGCCATAATAATGCCAACAGCGGTTCCGCTGTGCTGCGTTAGCTCAGACAAAACTAGCCAGTCTTGAGCAATACGCTGCATCCATGTGCCAATATTTGAAATAATTGAGCCTAAGGCCCAAACTCTATAATTGTATTTTTCAAATGACCGAAATGTATTTTTCAATGGAAGAGGACTTGTAGACAATACTTAAAAATAACAATAAGCATTATCATTGTAATGCATTTATAAACTCATATCACCTTCGAATAGGTAATATGAGTAATGAAAGCAATGGGTTTAATTAATTTTTAAATTACATGAACTATTATCAGTTTTTTTCTTAAGTAACAAATGTAAAATGCCGTTTTCATAATTGGCAGAAGATGAAGCATAATCTATAGAAGAAGGTAGGCTAAATGATCTTGATACCGACCCATAATAACATTCGCTTTTAATAATCTTCTCATCTTTAGTTTTTTTGTCCGATTGTTTTATTTCAGTACTAATAGTAATGGTGTTGTCTTTCAGTGTAATAGTAATATTATCTTTATGTACTCCTGGTAACTCAGCTCTTATATCATACTCATCATTATTCTCTTTGATGTCTATATTAAACTCTCTTGGAAGGTCTTCACCGTGTAAGGGCTTTATAAGATAGCCCAATGAGGGATAATCGTTAAAAAAATCACTAAAAATATCCTTACTTAGTCTGGTTAATTGGCTCATAGACATTCTCCTTAATGTAATTAATAAGCAAAAATTAATTCATTCATAAAATAACGATAACTGTAAGTGGGGCCTTGGAACTCACCTGCATTAATATAGCCCGCCCTCGCTCTAAAAAATATTTGTGAATATACGGGGCTTGTGAGACTTGCTTCAAATAGTTTGGTTGTAGTGGAAGGAATTGCACTTAATGACTGACGACCCACACCAGCAATACCCGATAAAGTCCAACTTGAAATACGTTTCTTGATCCCTATCCCAAATAATGTTTCAGAATAGAAATCGGGATTAAAATAATAATTAGGAACTTGGGTATTGGTATCTCTAAATTGACGGTATCTTAGCTGTAAATTAATACCACTTGTAGGAAAAAGATCATAAATCAATTTACCTTTAAATATCCATCGATAGTTACCATCCGAAATACCCATAACACCCAGTAAACCTACAGCTGTTAATCGATTATTTAATTGATGCTCTA
>JAGXAW010000057.1 GCA_018971415.1 Betaproteobacteria bacterium | reverse complement strand
ATGATGAATTCTGGGATAGCGCTTTAATGAGTGGGGTGTTACATATTCCACCTAAAGATGATCAGATAAAAAAACTGAAAGTTGAGGCTGCTTATTTACCTAAAATTGAGAATCATCCCCAAGATGTCAATTATCCTTTTTATTTTGTACCTTCTATTAAAGCGGATATGCGTGATGGGCGACATGCAAACCTATCTTGGTTACAAGAGTCCCCCGACCCAATGACAACAGTTGTCTGGGACTCATGGGTAGAGTTAAATCCAAAAACAGCCCAGGACATGCAAATTCGCGAGGGAGACATACTGGAAATTAAATCCTCTATGGGCTCAGTTTTCGCTAAAGCCTATTTATTTCCAGGGATACAACCTAATACGGTGTCTATACCGTTGGGGCAAGGTCATACGGCCTATGGCAGATATGCAAGTAATCGAGGCGTTAATCCTTTTAAAATCATCAACCCCATTACAGACGTTAAAACTGGAGAACTTGCTCTGTTTGCAACCCGAGTACAGATTTTAAAAACTGGTGGAAGAGAGAAAGTTGTAAAAGATGAAGGCCCAACAACACTTCAACAGGGTAGAAAATTGGTGGCTACTATGGCCGCTGATAAAGCAGAACTGAGTAAGGAGGTATAGTCATGTCTTTAAATAATTTAATAAAAAATTGGACCAGTTTTAGATCTCGTCGTCCTTATTTGGACCAGTACAAAAATGCTGACTATAAATGGGCTATGGTCATAGATTTAGATGCGTGCACAGGCTGTAATGCATGTACCACAGCCTGTTATGCAGAAAATAATTTACCCGTGGTGGGTAAAGAAAGGTATGAAAAAGGCCATGCTATGCATTGGCTTCGTATTGAGCGTTATTGGGGAGAGGGGGAGAGCGTTCCTGTTGACATGGTACCAGACAGGGGCGCTCAGTTTTTACCGATGATGTGTCAGCAGTGTGAAGCGGCGCCATGTGAAGTTGTATGTCCTGTTGGTGCGACTCACCATTCTGCAGATGGTCTTAATACGCAAGTCTACAACCGTTGTGTAGGGTCGCGTTATTGTTCGGCAAACTGTCCTTATAAAGTTCGTTATTTTAACTGGTGGCAATATGCAGATTCAGCTTGGCCTAATCCGTTAGAACTGCAGCTTAATCCTGATGTTTCTGTGAGAAGTAAAGGGGTTATGGAGAAATGTACTTTTTGCGTACAACGCTTAAGAGAGTCCATGGATCATGCTAAAACGGATGGTCGTCTAGTCAAGGATGGTGAGGTGACTACAGCCTGTGCCCAGGCTTGTCCTACTTCAGCCATCACGTTCGGTAATTTAGCAAATCCTCAGTCTCAGGTAGCAAAGAAATGGAAGAATCAACAAATCGCTCTTGAGAAAGACGAGCAAAAGAAAGATGAGAATATGAGGGGTTACCGGATTTTTGAAGAGTTTAGAACTTATCCGTCAGTAGTGTACTTAGAGCGAGTGAGAGATTTAGAAGCTTAAGTCTATAAATAAAATATCTCGGTAAGGGATAAGGGAGAGAGGAGAGTTTATGAGCCATATGATTAATCATGATGTGCCAGATGATAACGAAATTCAGATCGAAAAAAAGTTTGTTCCTAAAGATCTTGATATTGACAAGGATGTGAGTTGGGCGCAAATCAATAAAGATGTTCTCAGAAGTTTAGACCGTCCAAGACCTGTATTTTGGGTGATATTCTTCGCAGCATTGGCACTGTTTTCATTCGGTGTTTATTGCGAAAAATATCAATATGAAAATGGTCTAGGTGTTGCTGATTTAAACAATCCTCAGGTATGGGGACTTTATATCGCCACATTTATTTTTTGGATTGGTATGGGACACTCAGGCACTTTGCTGTCTGCGCTCTTACACATCATTCATGCGGACTGGCGTAAACCGATTTATCGTTATGCTGAGGCGATGACGACTTTTTCGTTGCTGACAGCAGCCCTTTTTGTGTTGATTCACTTAGGAAGAGTGTGGCAGTTCTATTATGTGGTGGCTTATCCTAACGAGAGATGGGTATGGCCAAACTTTAGCTCGCCTCTTGTCTGGGATGCCACGGCAATTGGAACTTATCTAACGTCATCATTGTTGTTTTTGTATACCGGTATGGTCCCTGATCTTGCTATTTGTCGAGATAATGCAACTGGCGCCAGAAAAAAACTTTATACATTTATGTCTTTAGGTTGGCAGGGAACAGATCGTCAATGGGCTACCTTTAGGGTGACCTATATGACACTGGCTTGCTTTTTGATGCCTTTAGCGGTATCGGTTCATTCAATCGTTTCAACTGACTTTGCCGTTTCTCAGAATCCAGGCTGGCATATTACTTCGTTCCCACCCTACTTTGTTGCTGGGGCTTTATATTCAGGCTGTGCCGTCATTATTACTTTATTTATTTTGTTGAGATACGTATTTCGTTTTGAAGCCTACATGACAATGCCAATTCTCAATAAATTAATCAAAATGACTTTTGCCATTGCAATGGTATGGAATTATTTAAATATTATTGAGTATTCAACAGTTTGGTATGGTGCCAACGAGATTGCGAAACAACAATTGCTCGATAAAATGACAGGAACCTATGCTCCAGTATTTTGGGGGATGGTGTTCTGTTCTACAGTCATGCCGTTTACCTTACTCATTAAATTTGTTAGAACGCATCTGCCAACATTAATGGTAGTGTCTTTGATATTAAATTTTGGTATGTGGCTTGAGCGGGTTCAGATTATTACTCCAACGTTTGGTCATTCACAGTACCCTTGGACTTGGACTTCTGGGTGGTGGCCAAGTTGGGTTCAGTTCGGCATCGTGGCTGGAAGTTTTGGCTGGTTCACTATGTTGTTTATGCTTTACTGCAAGATTTTCCCAACCATTTCAATGTATGAGGTAAAAGAAATGGTTCATGATCAAAGTAAAATGTTGAAAGCTAAAGGGGTAGCATAATGAAATCACATCTGCTCGCGCTTTATAACAATATGGAAGAAGCTGGTCTTGTATTAGATGAGTTGAACGCAACCAAGCTTCCTGGATTTAGTATGAAAGATGTGGTGATCAAATCACCTATTGAACATCCTGAGTTATCAGAAAAGCTTGGTAAAAGACCTGTTTATGTACAACTTTTTACTCTGCTAGGGGTACTCTTTGGTCCCATTACAGGATTAACCTTAGTGGCTTCCGCTCAAGCTTCTTTTATTTATCAAGTTCGGGGTGGAAGACCCGTTGTGCCAGTGCCTCCTGACATGGTGTTGACCTATGAGTTTTTTATTCTCTCTGGGGTATTGATGACCGTCATAGGTTGTTTTATAGGTTGGAAGCTACCCGGTAATAGAAGTCCTTTGTATAACACCCGAGTGAGTGAGGATAAGATTGGTATTTTAGTTAAAGCTGAAGAATCTACTATTCCATATCTCAATGAGATCTTTAAAAAACATCACTCGTTAGAAATTCTTGGGGAGGGAGTAAAATGAAAAGAGCTACACTTTTCGTATTCATTACATTGCTACCTGGTTTGGCATGTGCTTGGCCTTGGAGTCGAGATATGGCCAATCAAATTAGTATCAAGCCAGAAGAGGGGCCTCAGGCAGTTCGACCCTTTCCTAAAACATCAGTACCCATGGCGGGAACACAAACCACGCCATTTATTAAAACCCATGATGAGGCAATGAAATTAAAAAATCCTAATCTAGCGACCGAACAATCCGTTAACCATGGACGAGAACTATTTCAAATTTATTGTGTTCCTTGCCATGGTGTGTCTGGTACAGGAGACGGTTTGGTGGGCGCTAAATTGTTGGTTCGTCCTTTTGATTTAACCGCAGATAATGTACAGAAAATTGCTCCAGAAGGTTATATCTTTGCCCATATTACTTATGGTGGGCCATTAATGCCGTCCTATGGTAACGACATGTATCCTAAAGAAAGATGGGATGTCGTCAATTATGTAAGACATGCACTGGTTGCAGACAATAGAAAAGCTGCTCAAGAAAAAAATACAGTTAGTTCAGCAAAATAAAAAGTTTATAAAGGGGGAGGCAGAGTGATTTCTTTTTCTAGTTGGTCGGTTCTGACTGTAGATTTTCTGATTGTTTTACATTTGTCTTTGGCGGGAGTGATGCTATCCGCACTGTTACATTTAGTTGGTGCTAAATGGCGTTTTGACATTCGAGCCATTTCCGTATCATTTTTCTCTTTGTATCCTTTAGCATTCGTGTTACTGCTCATTTTGCTCTATGGCGGTAAGTTAACCTTTCCATGGGTTGGGGTATATAACAAATTACCAACATGGAACAACTTACCCTTTTTAGCAACCAGAGAGATCCTTGGTTTCATTATTGTGGGCGTATTATATGGGTCCTTTGTGAGATTACAAGCTAAGGCAGAGGCTAATCCTGATGCTAGCCACAATTACCGTTGGGTGGCTGCGTTGATTCCTTTTGCCCATGTCCTGTTTTGTACTATGGTTGCATGGGACTTTGAAATGACCCTGTTACCTAACTGGGAAAGCTCCATGTACTCTATTTACCACTTTGTCAGTGCCTTTGGGATGTATTTAGGGGTCCTTGTACTAACTCTCTACTTTTTAGATAAGGCAGGGGTTTTAATTAAAAAACCAGGCAGCTATTTATACAATTACATTGCACAAATGATGTTGGGTTTTTCCATTTTATGGGTCTATACCTTTTTTGGGCAGTATTTGATTATTTGGTATGCCAATTTTGGGGAAGAAACAGACCGCATATTTTTAATGCAAAATGGGCCTTACGGCGATTTATTCTGGACCTTTTTTGTCATGAAATTTGTCTTCCCATTCATTATGTTGGTATTCCCCTTTAATAGACATAATCCAAACGCCATCGCAATTATTGCATCCTCCATAGTGCTTGGAACATGGATTGAGAGGTACACTTGGATATCGGGAACCTACCCAACTCAACATATGCCTATGACGGGTCTATTTGATATTGGCTCATCTATTATCGTTTTTGGTATTGCGTATTTAATTATGAGAAGAACCTTCAAAAGAAATCACTTAATCAGGTAGGTCTCAGTGTTACAGCAAAATTACTTGAAAAGTGAAATTTAAGCTGGTAT
>JAGXAW010000017.1 GCA_018971415.1 Betaproteobacteria bacterium | reverse complement strand
GGGATTGGGGCTCAAGGCCTTGGCGGGTTATCCACGGTGCTTGATGTCAAAATTTTAGATTACCCCACTCATGCAGCGAGCCTGCCGGTGGCCATGATTCCCAATTGTGCCGCTACCCGTCATACCCACTTCACCTTAAATGGGGAAGGTCCTGCCGTATTTACTCCCCCTTCTCTTAAAGATTGGCCAGCAGTCACCTGGAGCCCCTCTGCCAATGCTCGTCACGTTAATCTTGATACGGTGACGGCTGAGGAAGTGCACTCCTGGCAACCTGGCGACACCCTTCTTCTCTCTGGTAAATTACTTACAGGACGAGATGCAGCGCATAAACGTATTCAAGATTTACTCAATCAAGGTCAGCCTTTACCCGAAGGCTTGGATTTCAAGGGCCGCTTTATTTACTATGTAGGTCCCGTTGATCCCGTAGGCGATGAGGTGGTTGGGCCCGCAGGACCCACCACAGCCACCCGCATGGATAAGTTTACCGAGATGATGCTATCTAAAACCGGGTTACTTGGTATGATTGGCAAAGCTGAGCGCGGACCCGTTGCCATTGACGCCATCAAGCAACACCGTTCGGTCTATTTAATTGCCGTCGGTGGCGCTGCTTATCTCGTGGCCAAAGCCATTCGTGCTTCACGGGTGGTGGCCTTTCCTGAGCTTGGCATGGAAGCTATCTATGAGTTTACCGTAGAGAATATGCCTGTAACGGTAGCGGTTGACTCACTGGGCGATTCAGTACATCAATCAGGGCCTAAAAAATGGCAAGGTAAAATCGGCTCAATTCCCGTGGTTAGTGCTTAACCACAAGCTTAGCCAAGTCCTCTAAGACTTCTTTAATGTGAGTCACTCGCTCAAGTGGCGAGTGACTTTGCCGATTGACCCTTAACTTATCCTGACCTGACAGTCGATAACGCCCATCTCTTTGTAGGAGTAAGATTAAATCCTGCGGTTCAAGGGGAGTCTCTTTGCCAAACTGCAACACCACACTCTCATCATTGGCATCTATCTTTTGTAAGGCCAAGGGCTGACCCATTAAACGAAGAGCGTGGCAATCAAAAAGCAGTTGTGCAGGTTCTGGTAGCAAACCAAAGCGATCAATTAATTCAATACGTAGCTCATCTAAAGTCTCTTTATCTTCACAGTTCGAGAGGCGTTTGTACAAAATCAAACGCTCTTGAACATCCCCGCAGTAGCTGCTTGGAAGCAGCGCTGGCGCATGTAAGTTTATTTCCGTACTGACACTTAAGGGAGCTTCAAGATCCCAATCATCCCCCTTCTTAAGTGCTTTAACTGCTTGGGTTAAGAGGTCGTTATACAAGGAAAAACCCACCTCAATCATGTCACCACTTTGTGAGTCTCCTAACACTTCTCCGGCGCCTCGTATTTCAAGATCCTGCATGGCAAGGAAAAAACCTGACCCCAGCTCTTCCATCATCTGAATGGCTTCGAGACGTTTTTTTGCGGCGCTTGTTAACGCATCACTGGGGGGTGTTAATAAATAGGCATAGGCTTGGTGGTGAGAGCGCCCTACACGTCCGCGTAATTGGTGTAATTGGGCAAGGCCAAAGCGATCAGCTCGATGAATTAAAATGGTATTGGCAGAGGGAACATCAATACCGGTTTCAATAATGGTTGAACACAGTAAAATATTGGCCTGTTGATGATAAAAATCACGCATTACCTGCTCTAATTCTCTTTCTCGTAACTGGCCATGGGCAACGGCGATTCTGGCCTCAGGAATTAAACGGGTCAGATGATCGCGCATGTTCTCAATGGTGTCCACTTCATTGTGCAAAAAATACAGCTGTCCACCACGCTTAAGCTCTCTTAATGCCGCCTCACGCACCAAGCTGTCACTGTATGGATAGACAAAGGTCTTAATGGCCAAACGTTTTTGCGGTGCTGTGGCGATGACAGAGAAATCGCGTAATCCCTCAAGAGACATAGCAAGAGTTCTCGGTATAGGGGTAGCCGTTAAAGTTAATACATCCACCTCTGCGCGCAACGCTTTTAAGCGCTCTTTTTGGCGCACACCAAAGCGATGTTCCTCATCGATAATGACCAAACCCAAATTGGCAAACTTAACTCCCTCAGAAATCAGTTTGTGGGTTCCAATCACAATATCAACAACCCCTTGCTCAATACCTGCAAGACTTGCTGCAACCTCTTTACTGGAGCGAAAACGAGATAGCTCAGCGATCTTCACTGGCCAGTCTGCAAAACGATCAGAAAAGTTATTAAAGTGTTGTTCCGCAAGTAGCGTCGTTGGCACCAAAATAGCCACTTGTTTGCCTGCGCTCACCGCAAGAAAGGCGGCGCGCATCGCCACTTCTGTTTTACCAAAACCCACATCGCCACAAACCAAACGGTCCATGGGTTTGCCTGAGCGCATGTCATTCATGACAGCCTCAATGGCGGCCAATTGATCAGGGGTCTCTTCAAAAGCAAACCCTGCGCTAAAGGCATCATAATCAACGTCTTTCACGGGAAAAGCAAAACCTTGGCGGGCCAATCGTTTAGCATAGAGGTCAAGTAACTCAGCGGCAGTATCGCGTGCTCTGCTGGCAGCTCTTTTTTTGGCCTTTTGCCATTGTCCGCTACCCAGTTTATGTAAAGGTGCTTGCTCCTGCGGCCCACCCGTGTAGCGCGTAATAAGATGGAGCTGAGTCACCGGCACATACAGTACGTCCTCATCGGCGTATTGTAAGTGCATATACTCGTTAACCCCCTCCCCAAAATCCAAATTGACCAGCCCACAAAAACGCCCTATGCCGTGATCTAAATGCACCACCGGGTCATTGATTTTAACTTCTGATAAATCTTTAAAAAGTGAATCAGTGGATCTGGCACTGCCACCACGGCGCCTTGATTGTTTGACTTGACTCGCAAAGAGTTCAGCCTCGGTAATCAGTGCAATCTGCTCTTTAACAAAAATAAAACCTGAAGCAATGGGTCCCACCAAAAGAACAATTTGGTTTGGTGAGAGTAACGCCTCTTGCCAAGTTTGGACTGACTGAATGGCCAATTGATGTTCATTGAGTAATGAGAGCAAACTCTCTCGGCGACCTAAACTCTCCGCCATAATGAATACCCGTCCAACAAAGTGTTGGGTAAACTCTCTTAATAATTTAACGGGGTCGCTCTCGCGTCTATTCACAGACAGTGGAGGGAGCGCTTCACTATGGATTAAAGTTGGTTGATTGTGTTGTGTTACATGAGTGCGGAGTTTGACATCAATTCGTTGATAGGCACTCAACCCCTTATAAAACTCTTCCTCAGAGAGAAACAACTCATGAGGATCGAGGATGGGATTCGCTCGGTTACCTTTTAATAATTCCCAACGTGGTTTGACCGATTGCCAAAAGGATTGAATACTGTCTGAAACTTCCGCACAAAGGTAAACAAGACTGGTATTAGGTAAATAATCAAAGATGCTTGCCATCTCTTCAAAAAAGAGGGGCAAGAAATACTCTACCCCTCCAGGAGCCAAGCCATTACTGATATCTTTGTAAAGATCCGAACGTGAAGGGTCGCCCTCAAAGCGATCACGAAAACGTTGACGAAACATTTTTCTGCCCGACTCATCCATTGGAAATTCACGGGCGGGTAACAATCGAATATCATTAACTGGATAAAGAGTACGCTGCGTATCCGCATCAAAGGTGCGAATACTCTCCACCTCGGTATCTAATAGCTCAATACGAAATGGCAATACACTGCCCGTAGCAAAAAGATCAATCAAGCCGCCACGAACACAATACTCACCTGGACGCAAAACCTGTGTGACGTGCGTGTAGCCTGCAATTAACATTTGTTCTTGAAAAGCGTCGCGATCAAACTCTTGTTTACGCTGAATAAAAAAAGTTCGAGCGGCAAGATAGGCAAGTGGCGCAAGACGATTTAGTGCAGTGGTAATGGGAATTAATGCCACATCAAACTGTTTTTGACTAAATTGCCAGAGAGTAGCTAGCCTCTCTGAGATGAGATCAGGATGAGGTGAAAAATGGTCATAGGGCAACGTTTCCCAGTCAGGAAACAAATAGATACCCGCCTCAGGTTTAAGCCATTTTATTTCTTCCATGAGACGCTGAGCATGCGCAACGTTCTCAGTGAATATTACAAGAGGTTGATGCTGATTGATGGCCTCAGAAAAATAAAACGCATCTGCCGACCCATGCGGCATAGAATACACTTGCTTCAAAATCAGTACTCGTTATTAAGCGCTTTGTGTCCGCGTGGTGAAACTCTCTCCACAGCCACACGAGTCAGTTACGTTAGGATTATTAAACTTGAAGACTGAATTCAGCCCTTCTTTTCGGTAATCAAGTTCAGTGCCATCAACAAAAGGAAGATCGGCTTGTTTAACTAAGACAACAAGGTTATTGTCTTGCGTAAAAGAAATATCCTCAGGTCCCGCTTCATCGGCATAATCTAAAATATACGCCAGTCCTGAACAACCGGATTGTTTAACGCCAAAGCGCAGACCTATTCCACCGCCTCGTTTTTCAAGTGCTTGCGTCACATGTTTCACTGCTGCTGGTGTCAACGTAATAGCCATGATTATTGCCCTTCCTTATTACGAGTAAGACTGTCAATTTGTTGTGAAAGTTCTTGGCTCTTAGTTTCCAATTCATGACATTGCTGCATCAACTGATTGACCAGCACCACCAAGGGATCTTTGTCATTGTCAGTGGGCCCATAGGCGCTAAACTGAACCGCCTCTTTTTTCATCTTTTGCGACAAGTCCTCTTCAACCACTCTGCCTGGGATACCAATCACAGTAGCTCCCGCTGGCACTTCCTTTACAACCACCGCATTTGAACCCACTTTGGCTCCCTCGCCAATCACGATGGGACCAATAATTTTTGCACCTGCACCTACAATCACGCCTGGCATTAGAGTCGGATGACGTTTACCCTTTTGCCAAGAAGTCCCTCCTAAGGTCACTCCTTGGTATAACGTACAATCATCACCAATCTCAGCGGTTTCTCCCACCACAACCCCCATCCCATGATCGATAAAGACGCGTCGACCTACTTTTGCTCCAGGATGGATTTCAATGCCGGTTATACCACGGGACACTTGCGAAATAAAACGAGCAAGCCAAAACCAACGTCGATGCCAGAGCCAATGGGCTAACCAATGCAAAATAATGGCATGAAACCCAGGATACAAAGAAATCACTTCCCAGCGACTTCTTACCGCAGGATCTCGCTCAAATACGATATCAATTTGTTCACAAACTCTAGACCAGATTGCCATATTTCATTTAAACCACTATTTTTTGTTATTGATTAAAGTAGATCGCTCACTGCCCATGGTTTTTTCCTCAGGCACCATAGCATTTAGCATACCACGAAGAATATTCACTTCTTCATGCTCTAAACGCGCTCTAGAAAACAAGCGACGCAGCCTGGTGGTGAGCCGACCTGGATTGTTTGGATCAAGAAATCGGGTATGTAGCATAGCCTGCTCTAAATGCCGATAAAAATACTCAACCTCTTCATGGGGAGCAAGAGGAGCTTGGGCTTTACTGGGATGGTCCTGAACCATCAAGGCCATTCGTGCCTCATAACAAACAATCTGGATAGCAGCAGCTACATTTAAAGAACCAAACTCAGGTTCTGTGGGTATAGAGCAGAGCACATGACAAAGATCGCACTCAGCATTCGTTAAGCCAGACATTTCTGTCCCAAATACAATGGCGACCTGCCCTTGATTCACCTCTTCTGGTAAACGAGCAGTCAGCTCCTTAATCAAGATTTGCTCATGGGATAAATCTCTGGCACGAACGGTCATCGCAACTGCCCAAGTACAGCCTTGCAATGCTTCGGCGAGTGAATCCACGACGCGTGCCTTTGCTAACACATCATCAGCACCTGATGCCATGGCTGTAGCTTGCGGGTCTGGAAAATATTTTGGTTGAACCAGCACCAACTGATGTAAACCCATGGTCTTCATAGCCCGAGCTGCAGCACCAATATTCCCTGGATGGGTGGTTTGGCACATCACAATTCGTATCTGTTCAAGCCCTAAGTTAACACTCATTCGATCAATTAGGCTTTCGTCACTAAACTTAATAGTTGTGAAAAAATCTTGGGAGTGCCTGCAACAATATGTCCAGTTTCCAGATAACGTTGCTCACCCTCAAGATCGGTAACCAGCCCGCCGGCCTCTTGGATGAGTAACACGCCTGCCGCCATATCCCAAGGCTTTAATCCCAATTCCCAAAAGCCATCATAGCGCCCCGCTGCAACATAGGCTAAATCAAGGGCCGCTGAACCAGGACGACGAATGCCTGCGCTCTCACGCATTATTACTGCCAGCATGCGTAAATAGCGCTCCTGGTTCTCCATGCTGCTGTAAGGGAACCCTGAACCAATTAAGGCATCTTCCATTCGAGTTTGCGCACTCACACGAATACGGCGCTCGTTTAAAAATGCCCCTGCCCCTCGTGTTGCCGTAAACAGATCATTTTTAACTGGATCGTAAATCACCCCTTGGGTAATCACTCCCTTGTGAGAGAGAGCAATGGACACAGCATACATGGGAAAACCATGAATGAAGTTTGTTGTTCCATCAATTGGATCAATAATCCACTGATATTCAGATTGTCCCAAGGAGCCTGATTCTTCACCCAAAAAAGAGTGATCAGGGTATGCATCCTGTAGAACGCTTATGATGGCCTCCTCAGCTGCTCTGTCCACTTCAGAGACATAATCTGCAGGACCTTTTTTCGCAACTTTTAAACGTTCCAAATCAAGAGCGGCACGATTAATGATACTACCAGCACGTCGTGCCGCCTTAATCGCTGTATTCAGCATAGGATGCATAACAGCCCTCTTACTTCATGGTTGGCATAGCGAATTGAGCACCTGCCTCAATGCTTGCTGGCCAACGTTGGGTGATCGCTTTTTGGCGGGTATAAAAACGGACAGCCTCAGGACCGTGAGCATGATGATCACCAAAGAGACTGCGTTTCCATCCACCAAAACTGTGGAAAGCCATCGGTACTGGGATCGGCACATTCACCCCGACCATACCCACTTTCACACGGGACGCATATTCACGGGCAAAGCCACCATCACGGGTAAATATTGCAGTCCCGTTGCCATATTCGTGTCCATTGACAAGCTCTAAGGCAGCTGCAAAATTTGGCACGCGAACCACGCACAATACTGGCCCAAAAATCTCTTCACGATAAATGGTCATATCAGGGGTGACGTGATCAAATAATGATCCCCCTAAGAAGAAACCTTCTTCAAAACCAGGGACAGTGAAACCACGGCCATCAACCACCAATTTAGCGCCTTCTTTAACGCCCGTATCAATATAACCTTGAATTTTTTGGCGATGTTGAGCGGTTACTACCGGGCCCATTTCTGCAGATAAATCCATCCCTTGAGTCACTTTTAATTCTTTAATACGGGGCACCAAGGCATTGATCAAAGGATCAGCGATATCACCCACAGCCACCGCTACAGATATGGCCATACAACGCTCACCAGCGGAGCCATAGGCAGCACCCATTAGGGCATCAACGGTTTGGTTTAAATCGGCATCAGGCATAACCACCATATGGTTTTTGGCACCCCCTAAGGCTTGTACGCGTTTTCCTTGAGCGGTACCTGTCTGATAAATGTATTCTGCAATTGGCGTGGAACCCACAAAGCTAATGGCATCCACATCGGCGTGATTGAGTAATGCATCAACGGCCACTTTATCGCCATTAACCACATTAAATACGCCATCAGGAAGCCCTGCTTCTTTTAAGAGTTCAGCCATAAACAAACTTGCAGAGGGATCACGCTCTGAAGGCTTCAAGACGAAGGTATTACCACAAGCGATCGCCATGGGTAACATCCACAAAGGTACCATCACAGGAAAATTAAAGGGGGTAATGCCAACTGTAACGCCGATTGGTTGACGCGTGGTCCAGCCATCAACGCCTGTAGCAATTTGTTCGGTGTATTCGCCCTTTAGCATCTCGGGAATACCGCAGGCATACTCAACCACTTCTAAACCACGGGTTACTTCGCCCTTAGCGTCGGTAAATACTTTGCCGTGCTCTGAGGTAATGATTTCTGCTAAACGATCGTGATTTTTTTCAATAAGTTCTTTAAATTTAAACATCACCCGTGCACGACGCAAGGGAGACAATCCTGACCATGCAGGGAAGGCTGCCTTAGCCGCAGCCACAGCTTGATTCACTTCATCCACTGAAGCCAATGCTACCTGTCCTGAAACACGACCTGTAGCAGGATTAAAGACCTCTGACTGACGGCCACTGTTTCCCGCCACAGGACGTCCTTGGATATAATGTCCAATTAAAGCGATAGATTGAGTCATAATCATTCCTGTTGTACAAATGTGAAGAACCTTCTATTTTACGCCAAATCCATCACATTAGGCGAACATCTTTATGAGAAAAAATTGGGGCAAGGAAAATAACTCTATGATTAATTTAAAAAAATTAAAATTTATTTTTATGACCCTAGGGTTTTTCAGTGCATTTAGCGCTCATTCAACGTTGGGTGGCGCCCCGTTAGCACAAATGATGCCTTACACCCAACTCAACGAAATCCAACTGCAAACCAGTAGTGGGGTAACCTATCAAGTGGTCATACAACAAAATACCCGAGGCATGGTATTCAAAGAGTTCGTCTACCAAGGACAAGTGTTTGCTCAGGTATGGTTTGGTTCCGCCGTACCCAGTTTAAATGAGGTTTTGGGAGCTAATTTGTATAGCCGTTACGAAAACGCACTGATTCACTCAACCAACAGGAGTCATCGTCAAGTTCAAATTACCGATCAGGAACTTAACGTCACAAACTATGGCCGGATGGGAGACTTTTGGGGGACAAGTTACCTAAGTAACAGCCTACCTCCAGGTTTTTCAATTAATGATATTCAATAGTTAACTAAATTATGTCTAGACACTCTCATAAAATTTGTTCTTTATTGCTAACTTACACTGTCATCCTATTTCTAAGCGCTTGTGGTGGTGGCGGCGGCGGGGGCTCTTCTACAGCAAGCTCCCTGCCTAACGCATCCTTAACCAATCCAGCAGCAGGGGCCAATGTGGTCTCTCTTGTCGTGGGACCTGGCGTCAGTAATAACGTAAATATTCCGACAGTGAGTGTGACAGTGTGTTTACACAACACCACCTCCTGCCAAACCATTGATAATATTTTAGTGGACACAGGCTCCTATGGGCTCAGACTATTTAGTAACCAAATTACCAACTTCTCCATACCAAATGCCAATCAAGTGAACTCAGGATCCTTAACAGAGTGCGTGCAATTTGCCGATGGCTATACCTATGGGCCTGTGGTGAACCTTGATGTATCACTGGCAGGAGAGACAGCCGCCAACATTCCTGTCAATATTCTGGCCTCGCCAAATTTCACCAGTATTCCCTCAGGGTGCGCTTCAGGCCCTAGCCTTCAATCTCCTTCCAGTTTCGGATCAAATGGGGTGTTAGGTATTGGGGATCAAATTAATGATGGACTATATGGTCTTTATTACAGCTGTAATACATCCTGTTCATCTTTACCAACTTCGAATAGCTCGAGTTATGTTGTGGTCAACCCTGTCAGCGCTTTTCATACTGATAATAATGGCGTGATAGTGACTCTTCCGTATATCACCCAGAGCACGGGGGATGCCAGTGCCACAGGACAGTTAATTTTTGGTATTAATACCCAAAGTAATAATACGTTACCAAGTAACGCCTCAATTATTACGCCAGACAGCTCTAATTACTTCACTTCAAGTTTAAATGGCGTTAACTATCCCTCCTCTTTCATTGATAGCGGATCCAATGGACTGTTTTTTAATACCAGTTTAAATATTACGCAATGCGGTCAGCATAGTAATTGGCCTGGTTTTTATTGCCCCTCGTCTACACTATCCTTAACCGCTCAGATAACGCTGGCTAACAATACCCAAGCCTCTGTCCCCTTCTCGGTAGCCAATCCCACAAATTACTCATATAGTGCTTACGCCTTTGATAACTTGGCCGGCACACAACTTGCCAGATACAATAATTCTTTTGACTGGGGATTGCCTTTTTTCTTTGGTAAAAGTGTGTACGTGTTTATTTCTAACTCACCACAAATTGCCTTCATAAGTAATCCATGAACTCTCAACAACATACTCCCATGATGACTCAGTATCTGGCCATCAAAGCCCAGCATACTCGTTATTTGCTGTTTTATCGGATGGGGGACTTTTATGAGCTTTTTTATGAGGATGCGGAAAAAGCTTCGCGCTTACTGGATATTACTCTAACTCGTCGCGGTCAATCAGCAGGGCAACCTGTGCCGATGGCAGGCGTTCCCGTTCATGCGGCAGAACAGTATCTCGCCAAGCTCGTTAAACAGGGAGAATCCGTTGCCATTTGTGAGCAAGTTGGTGACCCTGCCACGAGTAAAGGACCCGTTGAGCGTCAAGTGGTGAGAATCATCACACCTGGGACACTCACTGAAGCCTCCCTATTAGAAGAAAACAAAGACACTTTACTGGCCTCAGTGTTCTGGGAAAAAGACCGTGTGGGTCTTGCCATTATCAACCTGTTAACGGGAGAGCTTACCCTTACAGAACACGGATACAATGAGTTAGCCTCAACACTAGAAAGACTCAAACCCGCTGAGACACTATTGCCTGAGGATCACTCACTGCCTAGTGATGATATTGCTCACTACAGCGTTAAACGACCGCGTTTTCATTTTGACGCTGAGCGCGGCAGAAAAATGCTGTGCGAACAACTCGGGGTCTTTGATCTTAATGGTTATGGTGCTGATGAGCTATCGCTCTCTCACAGCGCCGCGAGTGCTCTCATTTACTACATTGAGCACACACAAAAACACATTGATCATATTGTGTATTCACTCCATGTCGAAAAGAGTTCAGATTACGTACAGATGGACCCCAACACTCGTCGCCATCTTGAAATTACAGAGACACTCTCAGGAGAGAGTTCTCCCTCATTGTTGTCCGTCATGGATACCTGTAAAAACCCTATGGGACGACGCCTTTTGCGTCACTGGTTACATCACCCCTTGCGTGACCTGACATCAATTAGAGAGCGTCAATCATGGATTGAAACGCTAACCACCCCTGAGTGCCAAGACACACTGAACCATTTAAGAAAAACACTGCAACAGACAGCCGATATAGAGCGCATTCTAGGTCGCATTGGTCTCAAACAAGCGCGCCCCAGAGATCTAAGCTCACTAAGAGACTCTCTATCCTTATTGCCATCACTGATTAGATTACTCAGCGAAGCGAATCCCGCCTTATTTGGGCACTTTATTACTGAGCTCACTAATACCCCCATAGCGCCACTTTCCTTACTGCAAAAAGCAATTCATGAAGAGCCTGCAGTCACGTTAAAGGAAGGAGGAGTCATCGCGACAGGTTTTGATAAGGAGTTGGATGAACTCAGAATGCTGCAACACAATCAAGGTCAGTTTCTCATTGAACTTGAGCAAAAAGAAAAAGAGCGCACCAAGATTCCAACGCTTCGGGTTGAATATAATCGCGTACATGGATTTTTTATTGAAGTGTCGCGCTCTTACACTGAACAAGTTCCTACTGATTACCGACGCCGTCAAACACTCAAAAACAGTGAGCGCTATACCACCGACTATTTAAGCGCTTTTGAAGAAAAGATTTTACATGCCAACGAGCGGGCCTTAACGCGCGAGAAGCTCCTCTTTGATCAGCTGGTTGCAGAGTTGAATCACTACTTGGCTGCGTTAAAAAATATCGCCTCACTGATTGCCACGCTCGATGTGATTGCGTCCCTTGCTGAACGGGCTATCAGCTTAAACCTCACCAAGCCCCTGTTGAACGAAGAGTACGGGATTGATATTGATTTGGGGCGCCACGTGGTGATCGAGCAACAGGTGGAGCGTTTCATTACCAACTCAGTTAAGTTACATGATTCGCGGCGACTCCATGTCATTACCGGCCCCAACATGGGCGGCAAATCCACTTACATGCGTCAGTCTGCACTGATCACTCTACTGGCTCACGTTGGCAGTTTTGTGCCAGCCCATCATGCCAGGATAGGTCTTGTGGATCAAATTTTTACCAGAATTGGGGCCAACGACGATTTGGCGTCGGGCCGTTCTACTTTTTTAGTGGAAATGTCGGAAGCGGCCACCATTCTCAACCGCGCCACTGAGCGCAGCTTAGTGCTCATTGACGAAATAGGTAGAGGTACCTCAACCTACGATGGCTTATCCCTTGCCTATGCGATCGCGGTGGATCTTGCCAAACGCATTGGTTGTTTAACACTCTTTGCCACCCATTATTTTGAATTAACTGAACTGGCGTCAGAGATTGATGGCGTTGTAAATGTCCATTTTGATGCCATTGAGCATGGTGAACATATTGTATTTTTACATAGCCTTGAGGAAGGCCCTGCCTCAAGAAGTTATGGTATTGAGGTGGCGAGATTAGCAGGCATCCCCAGAGAGGTCATTGAACAGGCACAAAATAAATTAAATACCTTAGAGCAAAGCCTCTCAACCAAAGAGAGAGCAACTCAATTAAAACCGGTGGTTCAGCAAGAATTGTTTTCACGAAACAGTGTTATTGATGAGTTAAAAACCATCGATCCTGATCAATTGACTGCACGCCAAGCGCTAGAATTACTCTACCGCTGGCGCGAGGATATCAATAAAACTTAGTGATGGTGGCCGTGTTCGCCGTGAACATGACCATGGGAGAGTTCCTCTTGGGAGGCTGATCTCACTCCTTCAATTTTGCAACTCATGGTTAAGGTTTTACCCACTAAAGGATGATTGCCATCAACCACTACCTTGTCTTCAGTGACCTCGGTCACTGTGTACAAAATAGTTTCTTCATCGCCAGCGCCCTCAGGCTGCCCTTCAAATTGCATGCCCACCTTAACGTGTTGAGGAAACAAATTACGTGGCTCAACACGCAGTAAATTCTCGTCATATTCACCAAACGCCTCATCAGGTGACATGGTAATGGTACATTCATAACCTACTTCCTTACCCTCCAGAGCCTCTTCTACAATCGGAAAAATCCCATCATAGCCACCATGTAAATAACTGATATTGGGATCGCTTTCTTCAAGCAATGTGCCTTCAGCATCGGTTAAGGTATAACTTAAGGTTACTACAGAATCTTTACTAATTTGCATACTTAATTTAACTCCTTCACAAGTTTTAATACCTCAGCGATATGTTCTTTTCCATGGAGCGAGGCAGGCACCGCATATCGCACAACCCCCTGGCGATCAATTATATAGGTTATGCGATCCACACAGGTTCTTTTAAAGCCATCCGTGTTTTTTTCATGTAACACATCGTACCGTTTACACACTTCACCATCCACATCAGAGAGTAACTTAGCGTTCAAGCCATTGGCTTCACAAAAGTCAGCATGACACATCACATCATCTTGTGAAACGCCAATTAATACCGCCCCCTGCTCTAAGAAATCCTCTTCACGGTCGCTAAAGTTAATAGCCTCATCAGCACACTGAGGCATACTATCATGGGCATAAAAAAATAAAACCACTTTATTTTTGCCCTTAAAGCGCGCTAAAGAGACCATTTCCATCGAGGCATCTGGTAACTCAAAAGAAGGCGCTTTCTCTCCGCTTTTCAACATGTTGCTCTCCTCGATATCAAGTTAATGTCATCTCAGGGAAACCATCCTGTATCATAAGACAAAACCATCATAATGCGAGAAACTGTTTTATGGGTAAAAACGTATTGGGTTCTTTAAGTGTTAAAACATTTTTACAACACTATTGGCAAAAAGAGGCCCATTTATTTCAGCAATCTATCCCAGACTTTTTGGGGTTTTTAACTGCCAAAGAAATTAAACAGCTGGCCACCAAGCCTGACGTCCAAGCACGGTTGATTGTGCGTCAAGGACGTCATTATGAATGTCACCACGGACCCTTCCGCCCCGTTGACCTTAAGCATCTAGGGGAGAAGAACTGGACACTGTTAATTCAATCAGTCAATCATTGGCTACCCGAAGCTGACCAGCTGCTTCATGATTTTCGTTTTATTCCCTACGCAAGACTGGATGATGTGATGGTAAGTTACGCCACACCAGGGGGCGGCGTGGGACCTCACTTTGATCACTATGATGTTTTTTTATTACAAGGTTATGGCCTTCGACGCTGGGAGATCGCGAAGACCTCTGACCTTGCTATTCGACCTAATCAGTCACTGAAATTGTTACAACGCTTCAGCGCTCAACATACCCATGATCTTGAGCCTGGAGACATGTTGTACCTCCCTCCCCTCTGGGCACATAATGGCACAGCCCTCACTGAATGCTTTACCTATTCCATTGGTTTTAGAGCGCCTACGCATCAGGAATGGGTTAACGCCATGCTTGATTATCTGCGTGATGAGTTACAGGTCTCCGGTGTGTATAGCGACCCTGATTTAAGAGAAGAGCGTCATCCGGCCAAACTACCCGACTCACTCATTGAGCAAATTTTTACCATTACGCAAAAGATACAATGGGGCAAAAAAGAGGTCATTGACATGGTTGGGCGTTATTTAAGCGAGCCCAAAACCACGGTTTTTTTTGATGGCGCAGAGAACTCTCTTTCTTTACAAAAGTTTAGCCAGTCTTGGACAGAGCGCCAACTCCTACTAAATAGCCGTACTCAGTTGTTATTTCATAAACAGCGTTTTTTCATCAATGGCGAGGCCTTTAATCCTGACAGCAGTTGTTTACCCTTATTGACGGAGTTGGCCGACAATAAAATAATTAAGCCACAGGTCAAGTCAAAACAACCTAAAGCGCTGGTGGCTCTTTTACATGATTGGCATGAACAAGGGTGGGTGTATTTTAGTTAGTTGCAATGCCACAAATTTAACTCTATAATTTTTTGCTGTAAGGTTGTAAAATTTTACAGGCTCTGAATTTCTTTAACTATCGATAGGAACTCTAATTATGAAACAAAATTTAATTATCGCTGCTTTATTCGCCGTTGCTTTAGCTGCTTGCAGCAAACCAGAAGCTCCTAAAACTGATGCAGCAGCTCCAGCTGCTCCTGCAGCAGCTCCAGCTCCTGCTGCAACTCCAGCTCCTGCAGCAGCCCCAGCTGCTCCTGCCGCTCCTGCAGCAGCTCCAGCTGACAAGAAATAAGCTTTTTCTTGTTAACAAAAAAGCCGCTCGGTTTGAGCGGCTTTTTTTATTGCTCTAATTCTGTCTTAAATAGGCCGCCAGGCAAGACCCTCTTGTTGGGTTGCTATAGCAAAACGCTCCTCATCTTGAACCACTGACATAAACTCGTCGTAAACCAACTCAGGACGATTATTGGCCTGACTCAAATGCGCAGCAACCACAGAAGAGAGCTTAGCCACATTAAGCTCTTTTAATAAATCCACCGCTTGGGCATTACTTAAGTGTCCAAATTCTCCTTTGACTCTTACTTTTAAAGGTTGAGGGTAGGAGCCCTCTGAGAGAAGTGTCTCATCGTGATTACTCTCTAAGGCTAAAGCATCCAAATTCTGTAGGCAATGAATCATGTGTTGCGTGACATGCCCCACATCCGTCACGATACCAAGGCGTTTCTTTGAATCATCAAAAACAAACTGTAATGGTTCACGGGCGTCATGTGGAACCAAAAAAGGATTCACTTGAATATCGCCAATGATCACCGGATGATCGCTAAAAAGCTCATGACAAAGGGACTCTGGGATATCTTCACGACAGAAAGACAGCGTTCCAAAACTGGCGTAAACAGGCAGGTTAAAGCGTTTAGCGAGCCTCGCAACCCCTGACAGGTGATCGCTGTGCTCATGGGTAACCACTATCGCCGTCAGATCTTGTGCCGTCATACCAAAGGCAGTGAAGCGACGCGCTAGCTCATTGACGGAGAAACCACAATCCACCATCAGGCAGGTTTCACCGGATTCAACGAGCCATGCATTTCCTTCACTACCACTTCCCAGTGAGGCGAAACGCATGGTGAATTAGTGTAATTGGTCTTTAATCAATTTTAAAATTTCTTGATTAATGGCCTTTGCAACGGGTTGGTCGGTTTCATTGCGAACAAACACTTGAGAGGGACTGCCCACTCCTGTGGCTACTACCTTAATGCGATAGGTTTGTGTGTCTTTGGACTTATCCTCCGAACGCCAGAAGGCAAGGCGCTCCAAGAAACCTGGTTTTTTAGCTAAGACACCCTCGGTGTCGGTATAGCGGACATAATAAATACCAGCCTCTCTATCACGATCCTGTACCGTAAAACCTGCTCGATCTAAAGCCAATCCAACACTTCTCCAAGCGCGATCAAAGGGATCGTTTAAGGTTAAGAACTCATCACCATCTTGCGCTTTGACCACATTGTCATTGGTCTTTTTAACCTCAAGCGCCACTTGCTTGTCTTGTTTAATTTCTTTATCAATGACCGGCTGCTCAACACCAAGACTCAAAGCCAAACGGCGAATAAATTCATCTTCCAGTTCAGGGTCAGAGGGACGTGCTTCCCACACAGAGGTGGAAGCATCGTTACTGAGCACTTCCTCCATACCCTTATGGGTAATATAGACCTCACTGCTACCTGGATTTTTGCCAGGCTCAACGCGAGTTCTAAAACGGTCTCTTAGCGAGGATGAATACAAATTGGTAATCACTTTACTGAGCATACGCTGCACAAAATCCTGTGGAATATTCGCTCTATTCTCATTCCAATTGGTTTCCATGACGCCAATTTTTGGGTTATCTGTGGTTAAGGTAAAACCGTTATTTACCCAAAACTCTTTCAACTTTGGCCACAGTTGTGCAGGGGATTCATGAATGACTAACCAGCGCTGCGCTCCATCACGCTCTATACTCACTAGCGACGAGGTTTTAGGTAAAACCTGAGAGGCATCAGTGGTGGCTATCTCGGTGGGGTTATTTTTCTGTTTCTTTTGAAATTGAGAATAGGTTTGTGGCTCTTGTCCTGGAACACTATAGTGATCGTCCTCTTGAGCGGGAGTTAAATCAGGTGGAACATCCAAATTAGGCTCAGGATTGGTTTTGGCATCACTGCGGTAATCCACTTTTTTTGATTTAAACAAAGTGCTGTTGGTGGTAGAACAGGCTGCTAAAACGCAAACTAGTAAAATCATCCAACCTCGTTGCATAAAACTCACTCTGCGTGACAACCCCATAATTCTTCCTCTTAATAAGACATCTTTTACTAAATTAAATGACTTCTGCTCGTTTTAATGCTGCACGCAATAAATCATGATGCTGTGCTGACAATGGTGTTAACGGCAAACGAATGTATCCTGACATCTTGCCCATTTCAGATAAAGCCCATTTCACCGGAATGGGATTGGCCTCAACAAATAAGTCGCGGTGTAAGGACAACAATTTATTATTGATTTGACGTGCAGCGAGCGTATTGCCTTGAATAGCTTCCTGACAAAGCTCTGCCATCAAACGAGGCGCCACATTGGCAGTGACTGAAATCACGCCATCCCCGCCCATTAACATGAAGGCAGCTGCCGTTCCATCATCGCCGGTGTAACAGGCAAAATCCTCAGGCAATCGATCAAACAAATCACTGGCACGATACAAATCGGCAGTGGCATCTTTAATGCCCACAATATTCTCAATGGCTGAGAGTTTAACCACAGTATCATTGGCAAGATCAACCACGGTACGCCCAGGGACGTTATAAAGAATTATAGGAATAGAAACAGCTTCAGCAATGGCCTTGAAATGCTCATACAAGCCTTGCTGCGTGGGTTTGTTGTAATAGGGTACGACGGAGAGCGAGTAATCAGCACCGACACTTTCCGCAAAACGGGTCAGCTCAATCGCCTCAACGGTAGAGTTAGCTCCAGTACCAGCAATGACAGCCACGCGCCCTGCACTATGATTCACGGTGGCCTCAATCAGCGCTTTATGTTCCTCCACCGACACGGTGGGCGATTCCCCAGTGGTCCCGACAATCACAATACCTGAGGTTCCCGCGTCAATATGCCAATCAATTAACGCTTTTAACGCATTAAAATCTAACTCACCATTGTCTTTCATGGGAGTGACAATGGCCACCAAACTGCCTTGTAACATACAGCGAATTCCCGTACATAAAAGCACAATTCTACACTAAAATAGCATTGTTTCAGTTCTAACTTCTGATTTAATACACCGCCCATGAAAATCCTCATTACCGGCGCCAATGGACAGTTGGCTCAGAGTCTTGCTCTAACCCTTGCCCCCCTGGGCAACATCATTGCCCTTGACCGAAAGGGGTTTGATTTAAGCCATCTCTCATCATCTCTACACAAACTCTCAGAGATCAAACCTGATTTAATCATTAACGCCGGCGCCTATACGGCAGTGGATCGAGCGGAAACAGAAGAAGCCCTTGCCTTTCAAATTAATGCCCATGCACCTGGGGCTCTAGCACAATATTGTAGGAGCGCACCTTGCGCCCTAATCCATTACTCCACAGACTACGTTTTTAATGGACAAAAGTCCTCCGCCTACGTGGAGGATGACATCACAGATCCCATTAATGTGTATGGCAAAAGCAAGAGAGAAGGAGAAATCGCCATTCTCAAAGAGGATTGCCCTGCCCTCATTTTTAGAACCAGCTGGGTTTACAGCTTAGAGGGGCAGAATTTTTTAACAACCATGTTAAGGCTTGGGCAGGAGCGCGATGAAGTGCGTGTCATTAATGACCAATGGGGAAGCCCCACATCAACGCAGTCTCTCGCACAAGCCACGCTCGCGCTATTACAGCAAAAACCCAATCATCTCTCGCTTGTGGATTACTTTTATGCCCATCGCGGCATTTATCACATGACCAATCAACAGTTCACTTCATGGTTTGGTTTTGCTCAGGCTATTTTTGATCTAAGACCATCACGGGCCAAATTAACAGCTATAGCAAGTCACGAGTACCCAACAGCGGCCAAACGCCCCACCATGAGCTGCCTTGATAACAGTAAACTCAAAGAGCATTTTGACATCACCCTGCCAGATTGGCATGATGCCTTGAGAGAATGCCTAAAAGTGAAATCATGATAATCAAACCTACCGCCCTAAAGGATGTGCTTTTAATCGAACCCAAAGTCTTTGGTGATGAACGCGGCTTCTTTTTTGAAAGCTTTAATCAACGAGAATTTGAGCGTCAAACCGGCATCCATGACCCATTTGTTCAAGACAACCATTCAGCCTCAGCACAAGGCGTCTTGAGAGGACTGCATTATCAACACCAGTTTCCCCAGGGCAAACTGGTGCGTGTCATCGAAGGGGAAGTGTTTGATGTGGCGGTGGATTTAAGAAAAACCTCCCCCAGTTTTGGTCAATGGGTAGGCGTTAACTTGTCAGCGCTGAACAAACATATGCTGTGGATTCCAAAAGGCTTTGCCCATGGGTTTATCACCTTAAGTGAGCGCGCTCAGTTTTTATATAAAACCACCGATTATTGGCACCCTGAGGATGAGCAATGCATTATCTGGAATGATGCCACTTTAAATATCTCCTGGCCCTTGTCAGGGGCGCCCACCCTCTCTCATAAAGACAGTCAGGGCATCGCCTTTCATGATGCCCTGTATTATGAGTAACCCAACTAACGCAAAAATAACCACAGAGTTAAGAGTAACCCCACTATCACCACATAGCCCTTTAACCAGCGGTTAGGGATATGTTGAATTAACCATGCGCCAATCCAAGACCCCCCCAAAGCGCCCAAGGCCAAGGCAATGGCGATTGGCCAATTGACTCTGGCTGATAAGGCATAAATGATGAAAGACATGGAAGTGATGGCCACCACCAAGACATTTTTTGTGGCAATTGCCCGTCTTGCCTCAAGTCCGCTCATGGTGAGGGCCGCTAACATTAAAAAACCAATTCCAGCCGCAAAATATCCCCCATACACAGCAATAGTGATTTGAGCTAACAATAAACGCTTCTCTCTGGTTGCCGCTCCCCCTCCCTCATGAATACCAGGGCCTGCCATCACAGGATTGGGTTTTATCAGACTGCCCCAAGCAAACAACAAAGTAGCAAATAGGGTTAACCAAGGCACCAAATGGCTAAACACCTTAGAGGGCGTCACACTCAACAATAGGGATCCTGTACAACCGCCTATGACACTCACCAGTAACAGCTTTTTTAAGGACAGGGTGTTGACCCCGGTGGCCAGTCGCCGACTTACATGGGCAGAACTGAGCTGATTCGGAAAAAGCCCCATGGCCGCAGTCATGCTGGCGGTCACTGGATCAAGACCAATTAAGAGGAGTACCGGAAAAATAATAAAAGTCCCGCCACCCGCCATGAAATTTTGCGCTCCAGTATAAACACCAAGTAGTAGCACACCAAGCAATACAGAGATAGGTTCCATCCGCTGTTAACCCCAACGCCCTAACCAATCCATGACCGCCTCATCACTGTGAAACTCGTCTAAGGATCGGGCCATGACACCTGACTCATGATCACGTATCATGCTGGCTAAAGCGTTACCTGGGCCGATCTCTAACACCACCTCTGGGCGATACTCTCGAATAACCGACAAACAGGTTTGCCAATCCAACGTATGACAGGTTTGATAAGCAAAGGCGTTAATTAACTCATCAGGGCGACTTAATACCGCTGCTACCCCTCCTGCAAGGAGAGAATAACTAGGAGAGGACAAGGTAAAACTAGATAAATATTGACGTAAGGGCTCCTCCACTTGAGACAACAGCGGGGTATGTGACGGAACGCTAATGGGCAGAAAACGCCAAAGAACTGCATGGGTAGCGCAAAGTGACTCAATCACCTGTAAATTATTTCTCTCTCCTCCAACAATGACCCCACCATGAGGCAATACAATAGCAGGATAAACCTGATGTTCAATCATGGCAGACTGGATCTCTGGTCGTTGTGCAAACTCCATATAAGCCATGGCGCAGGTATTGCATGTTGCCATCGCCTCATCCATAAGTCTTGCTCGCACACAACTGACGGCGAGGGCCTCATTGATACTCCACACTCCAGCTGCCGCATAAGAGGCGCTCTCGCCCGCTGAGTATCCCGCCACCACCACAGGGGAGACATTAAGCCGGGTTTTCAGTCTCTGCCAGCGAGACAACTGTAGAGCCGTAATAACGGGCTGCGCCCACTGGTTTTGAAAAAGTCGCTCTTCAGTTATCGCTTCATTTGAAAAAAAAGACTGGTAGCTCTCTGGCAACTCTTGCCTATCCATGGCAGCAGATAACTCCTCATAATGCTTCATCTGCTGGGCCCCTTGGCCACTAAACACAACAGCTAACCGCATAGTATCCTTGTATAAATTAAAATCCACTCAAATCACGCTAAGCCTCTAGCGCATACTGATCCAGTGCTAAAGTAAAAGACAACAAATCAGCGCTACCACCAGGACTTAAATGACGCTCTACCAAACGGTAATGAAAAGAGAGCCATCTTGCCCAACATCGAGGATCACTTAACTCTCCCATACTCAATAATTGTCGCGCTTCTTGCTGCACCTCATCAAGGGCCCTCTCCCCTCCGCGCCAGAGTATGGTGGAATCCTCCACGTGAGCCATAAGAAAAAGGAGCGTCGTGGAGCGTGCATAAAAAAGAGGCTGTGTGGCTTTTTTGGCGCGATAAAAAGGCAGCGCCTCCTCAACAATAAAACGGTATCCTGATAAGGCCATTTCAAGGGCCCCAGGGCGATGCCAGCGTTGATAGACAATCTGCCCGTGACTTGGCTGTTGACGGGTAAGTTTTTGATGCGCTAGGAGCGCCTCCCCCCATAAATTCAAAATACGTGAACAGATATTGTGCGCCGTAGTGACGGGTTGAGACGCCCTCGCCGCGAGTAATAACCCCATATGAAAAATCGCCCCACGGTAGGTGTTGACCCCTTGAGTGAGCTCAAGCATTTGTCTCTCGGCCTCTATACCCGCCTCCCGCAAGCTCGTGAAGGAAGCCTGTTGTTGCCCCAAGTCCACCAGCTTTAAAAAATAGTGACGCAGATTCATAATACTGCGCCACAGTAAGGGCGCATCCATGTCAGTGTGCGAGCCGCGATCAAGGGGACTCACCAGCCCTGGTTTTGGATAGAGCATTAATTCATGGTATAAGGCCTCTGTGGCAACACTCGCTAAACGTAAGCGCTCCTTACGTAAAGTGGTTAAGAGTGTTGATTGATTCACCAATTTAACGCTCTGCATACTTTTAACCAAACAGGGCTGGTCAAGGTTATGCAAGTATTCTCGCCAAGCCACATCCTCGTTTAGACAGCGAATTTCACCATCAATACGGGGGCTCGGATAGTTTTGGGTGAGCGCCTGTAAATTCAGTAAAAAAGCGTGCAGGGCTGATGGGTTAGTGGGAATTAACAACACATCCACGTCGCTCTCAGGGCGTAGCTGCCCGCCACCTAACCATATCTCACTGACTAAAGCACCATAGACTCTTACAACAACACCATGTTGCTCTGCCAATTGAATAATTAAGTGCAGTAACGGCTGCCAGGTGGCGGGGGACAAAGGAATTAGATCACTCAACAGAGGAGGCGCTTGGTAGCATTTAAGTCTCTGCCAAGGGAGTTTGACACTAATACGCTCTTTACTTTGCTCTGTGTAACGAGTGATACCCACTGAGCAGTATTCACTTGAGGATTGGCGTGTCACCCAAAAAGCACGTCCTGATTGCTGCCAACTCTCTATCCAATCGCGCTGATGGGCGGGAGTCACATGACAGTCGCTAGTTAGCGATGTTAAAAAGACCAGATCATGCCTTTGTAGAGGCACTGGCAGCATGAATAACTCGTTCGGCAACAGGGGCAGCAAGTAGTCGCCCTTTTCTCTCTAAACCCAGTAAGGGGCGTTGATCTTGATGACTTACCATAAACTGCTCAGTTAAGCGCTCCGCCCAGTTATCCGTCTCCGTCCAGATCTCATGAATCCCTCCCATGCGCCAGTAGTTTTCTGGGCCTGGCGCAAAAACTGGAGAGACTTGAGCGAGCTCTGTTAATCGGCTGTAATCAATCCGGGTAATCCGTGACATGGCCCTTAAATCCATCACCCGCACTTCAACCTGAGGAAGCGCAATAATACGATCTGCCAATAACCCAAAGGCTAAAAAGCCTCCTGAGACCGCTTCACCGTGTATCAAGGTCACCAAAGGATGCCCCCGTAAACGAGCCCCCTCAACGCAACGGGCAAGATGAGCAAAGTAGCCATTTAACCCAAGCAATTCCTCACGGCGAGAGAGCTCCTGTCCTTGAGTATCAGCAATCATCACAATGGGACGAGGCTGATCTAAATCTTGATCTTGCTCAATACAATGCATCACATGTTGAGCCAGAGTCAGTGCAATTCTTGAATTGACCGCCACATGCTGCGTAGTACCTAAAACATGTACAGCACCCATTGATGTCATGGCGCTACCAAAAAGCGTGTCCCCAGATACCGTAATCTCATGTCCTTGAGGAAACAAACGCGCCCATAAAGAGTGTAATGCCTCACTCATGATGAACCTCCTCTAAGCGTTGATTGAAAGCATTAACGCTTAACAACGGCACGTCCTCTTCAATACCCATGGCGTGCCAAACTTGCGCTCCATCGCGAATAGCAGGATCTAACTCGGCCCGTTGGACAAGCTTGGCATGCTCTTGTTGAAGTTCAGCCAAGCTCAAGGATTTACCTATCACACCCTGATCCAGCAACTCAACGAGCGCAGATCTAAAGGCTGTTAGAGAGTCTTCCGCGAGGATTTGAGCCTCATTGAGGGTGCGACGAATTTTGCCGCCCGTGACGCGCCATACTAAAGCACGGTCTTTAGCATCAAACTCATCAACGCCCTTCACCGTTTCAATAACTTCAGGCCCAGAGAGTCCCATACGCCCCTCCTCCGACATGATCACCACATCACACAAACGGGTGACAATGCCCATGCCACCAAAAGCTCCACAGCTACCCCCGACGAGAGCAATGACCGGAATGCCCGCCTCTTGCACCAGAAAGAGTGCGCGCATAATCTCAGAAATAGCAATCAATCCGGCATTGGCTTCATGCAGTCGAACGCCACCAGAGTCCACCAAAAAGATAACGTACTGAGCTTTCATCTCAATTGCTTTTAACAGGGCACCGCGAATTTTAGCGCCATGCACTTCGCCCACCGCCCCGCCATTAAAGAGCCCCTCCTGGGCAATGGCCACCACCTGTTTTGTGGCCACCAACCCCTCTCCCACCACCACGCCATCATCAAAGGAGACGGGGGCGCCAAGGCTCGCTAAATGAGGGCTCGTTAAACGCTCTAAGGGACTCACCCATTCCTGAAAAGTGGCCTTATCAAAGAGTGCCTCAAGGCGTGCTCTTGCCTGGGCTTCACGATAACTGCGTTTAATCTCTTTCATCGTGACTGACACCATTGTTGAAAGGTTTGATCGAGGCGTAAACTCACTACGGCAGGGGTTGCTCCCGCATCATTAATCTCAAAAGTAAGGCCACCTACGGGATGGCGCTGGGCAAAATCCTCAAGTACCGCATGCCATACTTCAGTAAAGCCGTGAGCTGCTGTGGCCACTTTAAAATGAGTAGCACTGTGGTCACTTTGAGAATGCACCAAAATTTCTAAGTTGCCTGAGGCAACGACGCCACACAACAGTGTTTCTGCCAGTGCAGGAGGATGGGCAAGGGATGGACAAGTGAGTTCAATGTGTTCCATAAATCACCAGTTTCTAAAACGTTTAGGGGGTTGGTATAGTCCTTGAGAGGCGAGTACCAAATCTTTGATTGAACGAGCTGCCAAATAGTCTCGATTGGCCTTTGCCACATTAATGCCAAGATCCTGTGGGCGTTGAATCACTCCACGATCACGCAGATTCTCAACCATCCGCCGGTCTCTGTTCATGCCCACCGGCGTATAACCT